>NZ_JBFAQY010000016.1:0-201735 GCF_040678965.1 Streptosporangium sp. NPDC049248 | reverse complement strand
CCGCAAAGGAGGCAGGTTGGACAGGGTTGTGCTTCATGCACTGGCTTTTAACACACTGTTGAGTTCTCAAGAAACGGACGCGTACACCGTCGTCCCGGCTGGTTTTGGCCGGAGAACCAGGGGCGGTTCGTTTTCGTGCTGTTCTTTCGTTGTGCCGTTATTCTTTCAGGCCCGCTTTTTCGTGTCAAACCGGCTCGTTTTGAATCGATTGACTTGATCTTGCAGGTCTTGCTGGAATTCGGCGGCTCCGTTTCCAGAGCAACCCCTCAAACTTACCAGCACCTGAGCGGCTCTGCGAACCGATCTCCGGAACCTTGGGTTTCAAAGGGATTGTCAGCGGACACGACACAAGCCATACGGAAGTCACCGGAGTGATTAGAGTGGTTTGCGTCGGACCCTGCCGACTCCAAAAGATTAGCAGTCCTCCAAGAGCGCTCGGAACGTAACGGCGAACCCCGTACGAGGAAACCTTGGGCCGACCGGAGGGGCCGAGCCCGGCTCGCGAGCAGCGCGGGCCCCGGCGCGTCGAGGCAGGCCGAGGTGGATCAAGGCCGATCGACCCGACCGGGCGAGTGATCCGAACGGGGACCGGCGGAAACATAGACTCGGCTGAGTGAGCAGCCAGACGCCGCCGACGGCGAAGAAGGTTCCCAGCGAGCGCGTGCACCACGGGGACACCGTGGTCGATGACTACGCGTGGCTGACGGTAAAGGACGACCCGGAGGTGGTCGCCTACCTGGAGGCGGAGAACGCCTACACGCAGGAGGCGACCGCCCACCTCAAGCCCCTGCAGGAGACGCTCTTCCAGGAGATCAAGGGACGCACCCTGGAGACCGACCTCTCGGTCCCCACCCGCAAGGGCGGTTGGTGGTACTACTCGCGGACCGAGGAGGGCAAGCAGTACGGCATCCAGTGCCGGGTGGCGGCGGACGGCGAGACCCCGCCCGAGTTGAAAGCCGGCGAGTCGCTTCCCGGTGAGGAGATCCTGCTCGACGGCAACGAGCTCGCCGGAGACTCCGACTTCTTCTCGATCGGCACCAGCTCGGTCAGTCCCGACGGCACCCTGCTGGCCTACTCCACCAACTTCACCGGCGACGAGCGCTTCACCCTGAAGGTGAAGAACCTCGCCACCGGCGAGACCCTCCCCGACGAGATCCCCGGCATCTTCTACGGCGGCGCCTGGTCCGCCGACGGCACGACGTTCTTCTACACCACCGTCGACGAGGCCTGGCGGCCCAACCAGGTGCACCGGCACACGATCGGCAGTCCCGCCAAGGAGGACACGCTCGTCCACGAGGAGGCCGACGAGCGGTTCTGGGTCGGCATCGGGCTCAGCCGGAGCGAGCGTTACCTGGTGCTCTCCTCCGGCAGCAAGATCACCAGCGAGGTCCGCGTCCTGGAGGCCGACGACCCCGCCGGCGAGTTCCGCGTCGTCCGGCCCCGGGAGACCGGCGTCGAGTACGGCGTCGACCACGCGGGCGACCACTTCCTGGTCCTGCACAACCGGAACGCGGAGAACTTCGAGCTGGCCACCGCGCCGCTGGACGCCCCCGGCGACTGGACTCCGCTGATCGAGCACCGCGCCGACACCCGGCTGCTCGACGTCGACGCCTTCGAGGGCCACACCGTCGTGCACTTCCGCCGGGACGGGCTCACCGGCATCCGCATCCTGCCCCGTGCCGGGGAGGCGTACGAGATCTCCTTCCCCGAGCCGATCTACGACGTGGCCCCGTCGGGCAACCCGGAGTTCGTCACGGGGCGGCTGCGGCTCGGCTACACCAGCATGGTCACCCCGCCGTCGGTCTACGACTACGACCTGGCGGCGCGCGAGCTGGTCCTGCTGAAACAGAAGGTCGTGCTCGGCGGCTACGATCCCACCGAATACGAGCAGTTCCGCGAGTGGGCGACCGCGTCCGACGGCACCCGCGTCCCGATCTCGATCGTGATGAGAAAGGGCACTCCGCGGCCGGCCCCCACGGTGCTCTACGGCTACGGCAGCTACGAGATCTCGATCGATCCCTCGTTCTCCGTCGCCAGGCTCAGCCTGCTCGACCGGGGCTTCGTCTTCGCCGTGGCGCACGTCAGGGGCGGCGGCGAGATGGGCCGCCACTGGTACGAGAACGGCAAGTTCCAGAAGAAGAAGAACACCTTCACCGACTTCGTGGCCGCCGCCGAGCACCTCTCGGCCACCGGCTGGTCGAGCGCGATCGTCGCCAGGGGCGGATCGGCGGGCGGGCTGCTGATGGGCGCGGTCGCCAACCTCGCGCCCGAGATCTTCGCGGGTGTGGTGGCGGAGGTGCCGTTCGTGGACGCGCTGAACACGATCCTCGACCCCTCACTGCCGCTGACCGTGATCGAGTGGGACGAGTGGGGCGACCCGCTGCACAATCCCGAGGTGTACGCGTACATGAAGTCGTACACGCCGTACGAGAACGTGGACGGCCGGGTCTACCCGCCGATTCTGGCGATCACCAGTCTCAACGACACCCGGGTCTTCTACCACGAGCCCGCCAAGTGGGTCGCGAAGCTCCGCGACGTCGCGGACGGCGGGCCGTTCCTGCTCAAGACGGAGATGGGCGCCGGGCACGGCGGCCGCAGCGGCAGGTACGACTCCTGGCGCGAGGAGGCCTTCACCCTCTCCTGGATTCTCGACACGACCAAGGTGACCCAGTGACATACATCGCGGCAGATGACAGGTACGACGGACGCCAGCCGTACAACAGGGTCGGCAAGAGCGGGCTCAAGCTGCCCGCCGTCTCGCTTGGGCTCTGGCACAACTTCGGTGACGACAAGCCCTTCGAGACCCAGCGGGCCATCCTGCGCAGGGCCTTCGACCTGGGAGTGACCCACTTCGACCTGGCCAACAACTACGGTCCGCCGCCCGGGTCCGCGGAGACCAACTTCGGGCGGCACTTCCGCGAGGACTTCGCACCGTACCGGGACGAGCTGGTCATCTCCACCAAGGCGGGCTACGACATGTGGCCCGGTCCGTACGGCGAGTGGGGGTCGCGCAAGTACCTGCTGTCCAGCCTGGACCGGTCGCTGGAGCGGATGGGGCTCGACTACGTCGACATCTTCTACAGCCACCGGTTCGACCCGGACACCCCGCTGGAGGAGACGATGGGCGCGCTGGACCACGCGGTCCGGTCCGGCAAGGCGCTGTACGCGGGCATCTCGTCCTACTCGCCCGAGCACACCGCGGAGGCCGCGCGGCTGCTGCGGGAGATGGGCACGCCGCTGCTGATCCACCAGCCCTCGTACTCGATGCTGAACCGGTGGATCGAGGGCGGGCTGCTGGACGTCCTGGAGGAGGAGGGCGTGGGCTGCATCGCGTTCTCCCCGCTGGCGCAGGGCATGCTGACCGACCGCTACCTGGACGGGGTCCCCGAGGGGTCGCGGGCCTCGCTGGGGCGCTCCCTCGCTCTGGAGATGCTCGCCGAGGAGACGATGCGGCACATCCGCGCCCTGAACGAGATCGCGGCCGGTCGCGGCCAGTCGCTGGCGCAGATGGCGCTGGCCTGGGCTCTGCGCGACCGGCGCGTCACGTCGGTGCTGATCGGCGCGAGCAGCGTGGCGCAGCTGGAGGACAGCCTCGCGGCCGTGCAGAACACGTCGTTCGACGCCGCGGAGCTCGCGGCGATCGACAAGGACGCGGTCGAGGCGGGCATCAACCTCTGGGCCAGGTCCAGCGAGGCCTGACCGTCCATGAGAAGGACCGCCGGGTACCCGGCGGTCCTTCCGGGACGCGGGACAGGGCTAGAGCGCCTCCTGCCGCTGCAGGTGCGCGAACGAGGCCCAGCCGGGCAGGACCGGCAGCCAGAAGGTCAGCAGCCGGAACAGCAGCACCGCCGAGGTCGCCACCTCACCGGGCAGGCCGGAGAGGGTCAGGCCGACCGACAGGGACAGCTCGACGGCGCCGAGGCCGCCGGGGGTGGGGGCCGCCGAGCCGATGGCGTTGCCCGCGAGGAAGACGATGGCGACGGCGGCGAAGTTGAGGGAGCCGCCGAAGGCGCGGACGCAGGCGTCCAGGCAGAGCACGAAGAACAGGGTGAGCATCAGGGTGCCGCTGAAGCCCTCGATGATCTTCCGGGGCGACTGGAGGACGTCGAGCAGGCGCGGGATGACGCCGGAGAACAGCGAGCGGAGCCGCGCGGTGATCATGCGGCGCAGCCGCGGCACACTCACGATGATCAGCACCACCACGGCCACCGCCAGCAGCGTCAGCACGAGCGTGCGCGACGGGGTGAACGACGAGGCGGTGTTGGAACCGGTGATGTAGGCGAACAGCAGGAGCAGCGCGATGTGGAATGCCAGCCCGATGAGCTGGGAGGCACCCACGCTGGCCACCGCCTGCCCCAGAGGGATGCCGCGTTTCTGCAGGTAGCGGGTGTTGATCGCGACCCCGCTCACCGCGGCGGGCGCGACGAGCTTGACGAACGACCCGGCGAACTGGACGAGCACGGTACGGCCGAGCGGCAGTTTCTCCGGTACGAAGCCCATCAGCATCAAGGCGGCGGCGACGTAGCTCATCATCGCGGCGACCAGTGCCACGCCGGTCCAGCTCCACTTGGCCGACGTGATCATGTTGAGGTTGATCTGCGTCAGGTAGTAGACCAGGAAGTACGCGGCGAACGCGGTGCCGATGATGGTGATCAGGGTCCTGGGGCGGAAGCGCTCCAGGCGCACCTCCTCGGCCTCGGCCCTGGGCGTGAGCTCGACGATCCGCTCGCGGATCTCGGTGAGCAGCCCCTTGTTCTTGCTGAGCGCCGCCCTGGTCTCGCGGGTCAGCGCGATCCGCTGGAGCAGCGGGAGCGCGTCGGCGAGCAGGCCGTGCCCGGCTCCGGCCGCGGCGGCGTTGACCGCCCGCCGGGCTCCGACGCGGAGGCTGAGGTAGGTGAGCAGCTGGGCGATGTCCAGGCGGAGCAGCAGATCACCGGCGGCGATCTCGCCGCTGCGGGCGTCGGTGAGGATGACCCGGCCCTCGCGGTCGACATGGATGCTGTCACCGGTCAGCCGCCGGTGGGCGAGCCGCTGGACCTGCAGCAGCAGGACCTGCTCCCAGATCTGGGCGAGCAGGTTGTCGTCGATCTCCTCGTCGGGGATGTCGTCCAGCGCGCGGGTGGGAATGTGCTCGTAGGCGAGCAGCGCGGCCTCCGTACCGATCTCGCTGGTACCGACGAGCCGGGGGGTGCTCACTCCCGCCGCCTGCGCGGCGTACGCCATCAGGGCCTCGCGCTCCAGCTCGGCGCGGAGCGAGCGGATGGCCTTGCGGCGGGTCTCGGAGTTGAGCCGGATGCGCCGCCAGATGCGGTAGAGCACCCCGGCCACCTGGCGGTCCCGGTCGAGGACCGTGACGTCGAGGCGGTTGCCGTTCCTGAGCTCGACGGCGTAGCGGCGGCTGCCCTGATAGTCGTCGTCGAGCCGATGTGCCTTGACCGGGGCGAAACCCAGCTTGCGAAGCACGCCGACGACCGCACTGCCCGGAGGGCGGGTGTTGGGGCTGCCCACGCCGTACAGGGTGGCGTAGCCGACGGCCAGGCCGACCAGGATGGAGACGACGATGCCGAGGAGGGTGGCGGCGAGCCCGGCGAACAGGGCGACGGCGTTGAGCGCGACCGCGCTCCACAGGGCCGCCCGCCAGGTGGGGCGGCGGGATATGCGCACCGCGGTGACGTAGGCGATGATCGGGGTGAGCAGCGTGTTGACCGGCTCGACTCCGGCTCTGCCTCCGGTCATCAGGAGCCTCAGGTCCTCGGGCCCGGCGTGCACGATCCACTCGCCGAGCACGAAGGAGAGCACCATCCCGGCGATGGCCGCGAAGAGCCCCTCGGCCACCCGGAGGCCGTCGCGGTGCAGCACCCGCTCGATGGCGAAGGCGATGGGCACGCCGAGCATGGCCGAGGCGCTCAGCACCCCGGCCAGGCCGCTGAGCAGGAACGGCGCCCGGCTGGTGCCGTCGGCGACGTCGCCCTCCAGACCGTTCAGGGTCTTCTGCGCGACGAGGGCGAGCAGGATGACGGCCACCAGCCCGAGCAGGGTCGCCAGGAACCGCAGCAGGTCCGAGGGGCGACGGATCCGCTGGGGAAGCAGCGGTTCGATGACGCGCACGGTCAGATCGCCGTCCGTCGCCGGCCGTGTGCCGTCGTCGGACGGCGTCTCGTCCAGCTCCTTGATTTCCGTCACCGCCAGTGATTCTGCATGTTCCGCATTACAGCTGCGTCACCGACCTTCTCCCCCAGTGTCCACAATCGGAGCCGCACGCGTGTCGATGGCTTTCGACAGTCTTGACAGTCCGACTTCCATCTTGGTGGCTGAAATCAGAAAACGAGGCCACACGGTGACACCGTATGGCGCCCCGGCCGGCGAGCGGGCCGGCCGGATGTGGTCTCGAAGAGATCGTGGACGTCCGCCTCGCGCGAAATCCCCTCCGCGGCGAGGACGGCGGAGCGAGCACAGCGTACCTGCCCGAGATCGAGAATTGACCCTTCTAGCTGCGGGAATACTGGATTTAGCGGGTGCGGGACTGGAAGGCTGACCGTCATGTCCCGATCCTCGCCCGCAGCCCGCAGGGCCGCGTCCGGGGAGCGGGAACGCCTCGTCGCGGTCGCCTCTCAGCGCCTTCCCGGGAGCGCGGGCGCTCCATGCACGTTGAGGGGTTTCGCATGAGCACTCGCGCCTCCAGGGGAATGGTGGTCGCGATCACCACAGCCTCCGCCATGGCCCTGCCCATCGTCTCCGCCGTGACGGCCGGCGCGGCACCGGCTTCGGGAACATCCTTTCCCGCGACATCCGCACCGGCACCCGGCGGGCCGGTGGGAGGCCTTCCCGGATCATCGGCCCCACCCCCCGCGGACTCCCCGATAACCCCGGAGGCCAGGGCGTTCGGGCAGTCGATCAAGGTCGTACGCGCCAAGCGGCATCTGGAAAGGCTCCAGGAGATCGCCGACGACAACGGCGACACCCGGGCCTCGGGAACCCCCGGCCACAACGCCTCGGTCACCTACGTCGCCGACTGGCTCCGCGCCGCCGGCTACCGGGTCACCCTGCAGGAGTTCACCTTCCCCTTCTTCCGCAACGTCACGTTTCCGCTGTTCCGGCGGATCATTTCGAATGTCGCCAAGCCGTACATCAACAACACCGATTTCAGGACCGTGACGTACTCCGGCTCGGGGAACGTCAGGGCACGGGTTCAGGGGGTGGACCTCACCCTGCCGCCGACTCCGAAGCCGAGCTCGACCTCCGGTTGCCAGGCGCGGGACTTCGCGAGGTTCGTCCGGGGCGGCATCGCGTTGATCCAGCGTGGTGGCTGCAGCTTTCAGACCAAGGCGGAGCGGGCCAGGGCGGCCGGCGCGTCCGGGGTGATCATCTTCAACGAGGGCCAGGCCGGCGAGGGAGCCGACGACCGCAGGGGCCTGCTGCACGGTTCCCTCGACGCCCCAACCGTGAAGCTTCCGGTCGTCTCCACCACCTACGCGGTCGGCAGGGAGCTGTCGGCGCGGGGAACGATCGTGACCCTCGTCACCGACACCGAGAGCGACCCCCGTCGCGCGACGCGCAACATCATCGCCGAGAGCGACTGGGGCGACCCGAACAGGGTCGTCATGCTCGGCGCCCACCTGGACAGCGTCCCGGACGGCCCCGGCATCAACGACAACGGCTCCGGGGTCGCGAGCATCCTGGAGACGGCGCTGGCGGCGAAGGACCTGCGGGCACGGAACAAGCTGCGCTTCGCCTTCTGGAGCTGCCACGAGTTCGGTCTGCGCGGTTCCGAGCACTACCTGGCCGGGCTCTCTCCCACGGAGAAGGCGAACATCAGGCTCTATCTGAACTTCGACGTGATCGCCTCACCGAACTACGTCCTGGGGATCTACGACGGAGACGACTCCGACGGGGCAGGCGCCCCCGCGGGGCCTCCCGGCTCGGACCGGATCGAGAAGCTCTTCGAGTCGTACTTCGCGGAGACAGGCCGGCCGTACAGAAGCGTCGACACCGCCATCCGCTCCGAGTACGGCCCCTTCGCCGCGTCGGGCATCCCCTCGGGCGGGCTGTTCACCGGCACCGTCGACATCAAGACCGCCAAGGAGGCCGTGCTCTTCGGGGGCCGGGCGGGAGTCGCCTACGACCCCTGCTACCACCTCAGGTGCGACACGATCGTCAACATCAGCGACACCGCCCTGGGGCTGAACAGCGGCGCGATCGCGACAGCGGCGTTCGTCTACGCCCGAGCCGACGACCTGCCCGGTGGCTCCGCCCCGGGATCCGGCGGTCCCCCCGTCGCCACCGATGTTCCCAACTAACGCCGTCCCCGATGTCAGAGGAGCCTGACGTGAGTCCACGTGCCTTCGGGAGAGTGCTGGCCGCCGTCACCATCGCCTCGGTCACGATCCCGCCCGTCGTCAACACGGCCTGGGCCGCGCCCCCGCCCGGGCTCGTCGCCTCCGCGCCGGTGGACACAGGTGCCCACGGCCCGTCGGAACCGCCTCCGGAGAGCCCCCTGTCGCCGGCCGCAAAGGCGTTCGGGCGGTCGATCAAGCTCGCGTCCGTCAGGCGGCACCTGGAAAGGCTCCAGGAGATCGCCAATGCCAACGGCGGTACCCGGGCCGCGGCCACCCCCGGCCACGAGGCCTCGGTCGCCTACGTCGCGGACAGACTTCGCTCCGCCGGATACCAGGTCACCCTGCAGGAGTTCGAAATCCCCTTCTTCCATGAGCGGAAGGCTCCGGTGCTGGCGCGATCGTCCCCCGTGGCCGGCGGGTACCTGCCCGGCGTCGACTTCCACACGATGACGTACTCCGGCTCGGGGAAGGTCACGGCTCCGGTGCAGGGCGTGGACCTGGTGCTGCCACCGGCCCCGAACCCGAACTCCACCTCCGGATGCGAGGTGAGTGACTTCAAGGGGTTCGTCCGGGGGAACATCGCCCTGATCCAGCGTGGCTCCTGCAGCTTCCAGGTCAAGGCGGAGCGGGCCCAGGCGGCCGGTGCGTCCGGGGTGGTCATCTTCAACGAGGGGCAGCCGGGCGAGGCCCTCGCCGACCGCAGGATTCTGCTGCGAGGCTCGGTCAACACCTCCGGCATCAAGATCCCGATCGTCGGGGCCACCTTCGCGGCCGGCAGGGAGCTGTCGGCGCCGGGAACGATCGCGACGCTCGCGGTGGACGCCGAGAGCGACCCCGACCGCAGGACACGCAACGTCATCGCCGAAAGCCGCCAGGGCGACCCGGACCGGGTGGTCATGCTCGGCGCCCACCTGGACAGTGTCATGGCCGGACCCGGCATCAACGACAACGGCTCCGGGACCGCGGGCGTCCTGGAGACGGCGCTGGCGGCGAAGGACCTGCGGACGAGGAACAGGCTGCGCTTCGCCTTCTGGGGCGCGGAGGAGCTGGGCCTGCTCGGTTCCACCCACTACGTGGCCCATCTCTCGGCGGCGGAGCGGGCGAAGATCAAGTTGTACCTGAACTTCGACATGATCGCCTCGCCGAACCACGTCCTGGGGATCTACGACGGCGACAACTCCGACACGGGCCTGGACACGCGTCCACCTGCCGGTTCCGACCGGATCGAGAAGCTCTTCCAGTCGTACTTCGACGCCGTGGGCAAGCCGCACCAGGACGCCGACTTCACCGGCCGCTCCGACTACGGCCCGTTCATCAAGGCGGGCATCGCCGCGGGCGGGCTGTTCACCGGCGCCGAGGGCATCAAGTCCGCCGAGGAGGCCGAGAAGTTCGGCGGCACAGCCTGGGCACCCTACGACAGGTGCTACCACCAGGCCTGCGACACCCTCGCCAACGTCGACGACGGGGCGCTGGAGGTGAACGCCTCCGCGATCGCCGCGGCGGCGCACGCCTACGCGTACGCTCGCGATCTCCCCGGCGATCCCGTCGCTCCCGGCCCCGCCGGAGGACCGGGAATCAAAGGACCGAGAATCGGAGCGCCGAGAGCCGGAGGAGGGCTGGGACACGACCACCGGCACGAGCCTCCGGGGCTACTCCGGTGACACCCGCGCTCCCTGGGCGCGGCTACAGTCGGGGGCATGTCGTCAGACGAACTTCGAGTGCTGGGGGCGTGCCCGCTTGACTGCCCCGACACGTGCTCCTGGGTGGTGACCGTCCAGGACGGCGAGGCCGTCAAGATGCGCGGCAACCCTGACCATCCCTACACCCGCGGCGCGCTCTGCGTGAAGGTCAACCGCTACCTGGAGCACACCCGGGCGTCCGACCGCATCCTGTACCCGATGCGCCGGACCGGCCCCAAGGGGTCCGGCAGGTTCGAGCGGATCAGCTGGGACGAGGCCCTGGAGGAGATCTCCGTACGGCTGCGCGGCATCGTCGACGAGCACGGCGGCGAGGCGATCTGGCCCTACCTGGGCACCGGCACGCTGGGGTACCTCCAGGGGGCCGAGGGGGTGGCCGGGCGGCGGTTCTGGAACGCGCTCGGCGCGTCGAGGCACTTTCTGAACATCTGCTCGGCGGCCGGCAACTCCGGGCTGCGACAGATCTACGGCACGCCGGGCGGGATGGATCCGGAGACGTTCGCCCTGTCCCGGCTCATCCTGCTGTGGGGCACGAACACGCTGACCAGCGGGCACCACCTGTGGAAGTTCATCCAGGACGCCCGCGCGGCGGGGGCGCACGTGGTGGCGATCGACCCGATCCGGACCCGCACCGCCGAGCAGGCCGACGAGCACCTGCCGATCAGGCCCGGCACCGACGCGGCCCTCGCCCTGGGGCTGATGAACGTCGTGCTCGCCGAGGGGGCCGAGGACCGCGACTACCTGGAGAACCACACGACCGGCTGGGAGAACCTCCGCGAGGAGATCCTGCGCCACCCTCCGGCACGTGTGGCGGAGATCACCGGGCTGGCCGAGTCCGACATCCGGGCCCTGGGGGTACGGCTGGCGCGTACCCGGCCCACCGGCATCCGGGCCACCATGGGCGTGCAGCGGCACGCCGGTGGCGGCACCGCGATGCGCACGATCGCCGCCATCCCCGGCGTGACCGGCGACTGGCGCCACCCCGGCGGCGGGATCGCGTACTCCACCAGCGGGCACATCCACCTGAACATCGACACCCGCGAGGACCTGCTCGCCCGGCCGGTCCGCACCCTCACCATGACCCGGCTGGCCGATCAGCTGGACGATTCGGTGAAGTGCCTGTGGGTGTACGGGGCCAACCCGATGAGTTCCACCTCCGACCAGAACCGGATCCGCGAGAGGCTGACGCGCGAGGACCTGTTCACCGTCGTGATGGAGCAGTTCCCGACCGACACCGTCGACCACGCCGACATCGTGCTCCCCGCCACCATGCAGATCGAGCACGCCGACCTGCACGCGGGCTACGGGCACATGTACCTGATGTGGAACTCACCCGCGGTCGAGCCGCCGGGCGAGTGCCTGTCCACCACCGAGACCTTCCGCCGCCTGGCGCGGCACATGGGCCTCACCGAGCCGTCCCTGTACGACTCCGACCTGGAACTGGCCGAGCAGCTGCTCTCCTCGGGCCATCCGTCGCTCGACGGCGTCACGCTCGACCGGCTGCGCAAGGAGGGCTGGGTCCGCCTCAACGTGCCGCGGCCGTTCGTGCCGTTCACCGAGGGTTTCCCGACGCCCTCGGGCCGGATGGAGTTCGGCGCGGGACCCGCCTACGTCCCGCCGCGCACGGCCTCGGCCGCGCCGGGACCGTACCCGCTGACGCTCATCACCCCCGCCTCCCACACCTTCCTCAACACCATCTTCGGCAACAACCCCGAGTTGCTGCGGCGTTCGAAGGGCCCGCGGGTCCTGGTGAACCCCGGCGATGCCGCACCGAGGGGGCTGAGCGACGGGCAGCGGGCCCGGGTGTTCAACGACGGAGGCGAGTTCGAGGCCGTGGTCGAGATCAGCGAGCGGGTCCGGCCGGGCGTGATCGCGTCCACCAAGGGGCACTGGCGCAAGCTGAGCTCGGGGGGCGCGACCGTGAACGCCGTGGTGGAGGCCCGCGACGCCGACATGGGCCGTGGCGCCGTCTACCACGACAACCTGGTCGAGATCGGCCCGCGCGCCGCCGAGTGACCGGACAGATCACCTCGACGCCGGACCCTGGCGATCAGGTCAGCGCGAGTTTGTAACCCTCGTGGGACGCGACGAAGCCGAGGGAGTCGTAGAAGCGGTGGGCGTCCACGCGGGTCCTGTCCGTGGTGAGCTGGACCAGGGCGCAGCCCCGGGCACGTCCGCGCTCGACGGCCCATTCCATCATCGTGCGGCCCAGACCCCGCCCGCGCAGCTCCGAGGCGATCCTGACCGCCTCGATCTGCATCCGGAGGGCACCCCGGCGGGAGATGCCGGGAATGTAGGTGAGCTGCATGGTGCCCACGACCTCACCGTCCAGCTCCGCGACGATCAGCTCGTTGGCGGGGTCGGCGTCGATGACCTCGAAGGCGGCACGATGCTCCTCGCCGTAGGCTCCCTGGCGGGCGGCCGCGACGGTGTCGTCGGCGAGCATGGCCACGATGAGCGGAACATCCTCGGCACGGGCGATACGGAAGTTCACCGGCATGGCGGCCAACCTATCCCGGAACACCGCCGTACTCCTCCATGACGGCCTGGACGCCCCTCGCGGAGACCTCCGGAGGGAGATCTCGCCTATCACCGGGGGGAGACGACGGGTAGGGGAACAATCAGGGTCGCTCCGCCGGCTGCTGTATCCACTGCTTTCCGAATCCCGTTCGAGCTGCTGGTGGTGGCCTGACGCAATGACTACCGAGGAATTCTACTCGGTTGGTCACAGGGGAGCCCTACCGTTCGTTCTGGCCGCCTGAGCGGCGCAACGAGTGTGCCTGAAGGCGTTTGTCGCAGAGCCCCCGCCGACGCGCCCTTCCCGTACGACAGTTTGTTTGTGTTACTCGTCTCCAAGCTGGGCTCATTGCAGGTAGTTGCAGGTAAAGCCGAACGTAGCTCACTGTGATTGGACGGTAGCGGCGGATGTCGATATAAGTGAGGACGCGAACGCCCCTCTAAAGGATTAAAGATCCTTTGGAGAGAGGTGTATCCGTGGGCAGGCCAAGACAGCCGGAACTCGTCCGGAAGCTGGACAAGCTTTCCAAGATCGTTAAGGCTGCCACCGGTCTGACCGATCAGATGGTGAAACTGGTTCGTCAGCTTGTCCACCTTGCAGGGTGGATCGTGCTCTTGATCAGCACTGCCAGGTTGGCGATCGATCCACCCATGACGCTCTCGCCCACGAACTTCTTGGCGCATGGAGCCGGAGCGGCAGCAGTCCTCCAAGGGGTCGTCAAGGTGCCCGCCCGCTGGCGAAGGCCGGAACCGCCTAGCCTCCAGCAGGCCGCAGAGCTGCCCAAGACGTCCACCCCTCCCTGAGAGTATTCCAAGCCCGCTCAAGTGGCCCAGCCCCGCGCGCCGAGGGACAAGTCGGTCTGAATCCCGGACACCTGAAGCTCTCGACCAGTAGCCTCGCGTTAACGGTCGGCGCATGTTGGCCGACTGCTATGCGACTCGGCGCACCTGATGCCGATAGCCAACCCGTTCCAAGCCATACCGACCCAAGCCAATGCGTGACCCGTCGCCACACCCGTGGAGGCGGCGAACGACTTGAGCGCCTCGGCCCCTCGCTCCGTGGCCCTCTCGATCGGCAAGGATGGGTATGTCCAAATTTCCTCTGTGGTTGCGAGTCCTGCTCGCCGCCATGCTGGCGCTGCCACTGCTGGTGGTAGTCGTCGCGTTCGTCCCGGCTCTCGTGGTCGCCATCCTCTTCGGCAAGGAGAGGCGCGACTGGGTGTTGGAGGTCCTGGATCGGCTCGGTAACTGGTACGGGGCGATCTTCTCTGGCAAGGACGAGGGCGACGACACCAAGGACGGCGACGCCTGAACGCGACGGGGCCACCGGGAGGTCACTCGACCGGTGGCCCTTTCGAAGTTCAAGGTTCTGGCAGGGGTTCAGGGCACGATGCCGGACAGGTCCGGGGGCACGAACCCCGGCCCCTTCATGGCCTTGCCACCCTTGGTGCCGGACTTGGTCATGTTTGCCCGGTGGACCTCGGCGATGACGGCGTCCAGGTCGATCCCGTAGGTCAGGGCGGTGCCGTACGCGACGTAGACCACGTCGGCCAGCTCGTGCGCGACACCGGCCAGATCGCCCGCCTCGGCGGCCTGCGTCACCTCGGCAACCTCCTCGTCGAGAAACTTCTGCCGCAGGCGGGCCAGTTCCACGGGAGGCAGGCCGGGGGCGTCGGAAAGGGGAAGCCCGATCTTCTCGTGGAACTCTCGAACCAGGCGCGCCGGTGATCCATCCATGGACGCCAGCGTAGGCCTTGCCTTCACCCCCGTGGGGCGACGCAGGCAACCGCGAGCAGCGAGGCACCAGAGCGCCGAAGACCTTCCGGACCACGTCGCGCCGATATCCGCCCCTACTCTGCGAGCTGCCCAAGAATCGTCCGGGCGTCGTCGTCGAACAGGGCGACCGTGGACAGATCCTCGAACAGCCGGACGTACGTCTCCACGTCGCGCGAGTCCGTCAGGGTCAGCTCGGACGTGTAGGTCTCCACCGCCACCCGCTGCTCGTCGAAGATCGCGAAGCCGTGCAGGGCGACGCGAGGCAGCTCCGCCGCCCAGGGCACGATGCCGAGCCGGACGTTGGTCAGCGTGGAAAGGTTCGCCAGCCGATCGAGCTGTGCGCGCATCACCGCCGCAGGACCGAGTCGCACCCTCAGGGCGGCCTCGGTGATGAGGAACTCGAACCGGTGATCGGAGGAATAGAGCAGGGTCTGGCGTTCCATCCGAGCCGCCACCGCCCGCGACATCTCCTCCTCGCTGAGGAACATGCTCCTGACGAAGATCTGCCGTGCGTACTCGGCGGTCTGGAGCAGGCCGGGAACCACCGCCGGATGAAACGACCGGCGTAACGCCGTGGCCCGCTCCCGCTCAGCCAACATCGTCTGCTTGGCCTCTCCCCGACCTCCGGACCTTCGCCATGTCGCGATGTCGGTGCTGATCCGCGTCAGCTCTTCGAGCAGATCCTCCCGCGTCTCGGAGTCCAGCCCGATGGCCTCGGCCAACCGGGTGACCATCTCGACCGAGGGCAGCATCTTCCCAGTCTCGATCTTGGAGATGGTCGGCTGTGTGACTCCGGCCGTCGCCGCGAGACGCTTGCCGCTTATGCCTGCGGCCTCGCGAAGCTCGCGCATACGCCCACCGAACTGGCGGAGCTGGCGTGACCGGTAATCATCCATCCCGCCATGATGCCAGCGGTCGAGCCGCCTGCCAGACAAGATCACGAGCGAGGACATATGCCCGCGCATCGCCCTGGTGCAGCTCCCGTCCGGTCAACTCGCCCTCATCGTTGTAGTGCATGAGCACGACCGTGCTCTCGTCGAACAGCCAGAAATCCGTGGCCGGAACGCCTTCGGGCGCCCGCTCGTGCTCGACGAGCCGAATCTCCTCGCCGAACGTCGAGTTTCTGGCATAGCTTTCCATCTCCCACCGGACGTACTCGCTCAATGGCAGCTCCACCACATGGACGCGCCGCATCCGGACGCCTCTGGGGATCAGCAGCTTAAGCCGCTCCTGCCAGGGCGTGACCGCGTCGGGCCAGAGGGCTCCGGACCTCCACGCGGCGAGCCGCGCCTCCTCACCGACGACCTTGTACGCCTGCCGGACTTCCAACCGGAACACATCGCGGGTCGAGGAGGCGAACAGCTCGCCCAGGTTGGCAGTGATCACAGGCCGCGCAGTATCTCGGCAGGGACCTCGACCGCCATCTCACCGTCCGGCGTGGTGATCGCGTTGAACACCTCGCCCTGCACGACGTAGGTTCCCCGATCGGTCTTGAACACCTTGGGGCAGTCGTCGCCCTCACATCCGCGCAGCTGGACCAGTTGCATGCCTGTCCTCCAGTGGTGTTGCCGATGTATGCCTCTTCAAGCTAGCCAGGCGGGCATAAGCATGCAAGTGATGACTCCAACTTTCCTGCCACCTCGGCGTTCTCTCACGGAAGACGCCTCACGAGAGAGGCATACTTAAGCATAGGCTAGGCATACCAACACCCCGTCCCACGGGAGAGGCTCCATGAAAACGCCCGACTACAAGCGCGAAGAGATCGAGTGGACCCAGGCCACCGCCAGACAGCTCGGCGACGTCTGGCAGGGAATCGTCTCCAGGAAGCGTCCGAGCTGGGTTTCCGGACTTATCCCTCCGAGGCTCCACCCCAAGGCCGACGACCACATCGTCTGGATGCTCACCAGTGACCAGGCGACCCTCCTCCTCCAGGTCCTCCGCACGCCCTCCTCCGAATAGGCCATGACGGGGCCCGCATGCACCGGACACCACCTCGGCCGCCCATTCGCCGGATACAAGCAGATTGACTGGTGGCCTTCAACGCACTGGGCAACAGTCGACCTCCGTATCCGGTCCTTCACATGCTCGTGCCGGAACGTCTACTACGAGTTCGGCCAGGCCGGTGGCAGCTTCGCCATCCAGCGCACAATCAAGGCGGCCGACGGGTTGATCATCGAACGAACGACACCGATGCGTTTCCGACAGGCGGAGGACCTGTGGCTTTCCATCTTTCAAGGACTCGCTCGTTAACCCGGGGCCCTGGGGGTGCGACAACCCCGGGGACAATCAGGGTTGCTCCCCGATGTGAGCAAGGGGGTTCGGGAGGCAGTCTGATGGCGTCAACGACCCCCTCCTGAGGGAGGGGGCTTGAGGCGCGGCGATGCGCTTTACAGGCCCCGCGTTGACCAGCCCTAGCCGTCACGAACTGGAGGTGTGATCCAGATGGCTACGTTGAACACAAGAGCGCAGACCGACCTTGGGGTGCTTCCTCAGCTCCAAGCTCTCGAATCCGTGGGAGCAGACACGCCCGAGGGTGGGCACGAAACGGCTCACGGACACCGCCTCGCGGCGGTATCTGGTGTTCACCATGGGCGAGGGGAGACCGGTCCGGCCGCACCGCCGCACCGGCGTCACCCCGAGGACGCCTCGGCGTCCGAGGGAGCGAACCGTGAGGTTCACCCCGTCGTGTTCGTCCTCGACAGGCACGGCCACCCGCTCGACCCCTGTCACCCCGCCCGTGCCCGCCGCCTGCTGGCGGCAGGGCGGGCGGTGGTGGCGCGTCACACACCGTTCGTCATCCGCCTCAAAGACCGCGATACGGCGACCTCGGCCATCGAAGGCGTGCAGGTCGGCATCGACCCCGGCTCCAAGCACACCGGCCTGGCGGTATTCACCGACCACGGCGGAAGCCGGACAGGGAGGTATGCGATCCGGCTCGACCACCGAGGAGCAGCGATCCGCGACAGGCTCAGCGCGCGGGCCGCGCTACGCCGGGGCCGCAGGTCACGCAACCTGCGTCACCGCGCCCCCCGGTTCCTCAACCGCACCAGACCCCAGGGGTGGCTCGCGCCGTCCCTGCAACACCGCGTCGACACCACCTTGTCGTGGGTGGCGCGGCTGACCCGGTGGGCGCCCGTCACCGCCGTGCACGTGGAGAAGGTCTCCTTCGACACCCACGCCCTGTCGGCCGGACGGCCGCTCGAAGGAACGGATTACCAGCAGGGCACCCTCGCCGGGTACGAGGTCCGCGAATACCTACTGACCAAATGGGGGCGGGCGTGCGCGTACTGCGGCGCCAGTGGCGTACCGCTCAACCTCGACCACATCCACCCGCGCAGCCGGGGCGGCTCCGACCGCGTCAGCAACCTCGCCCTGGCCTGCATCCGGTGTAACCAGGCCAAGAACGCCACCCCGGTAGAGGTGTTCCTCAAGGGCAAGCCCGCCCTGCTGGCGAGGATCCTCAAGCAGGCGAAGGCTCCGCTGCGCGACGCGGCAGCGGTCAACGCCACCCGGTGGGCGCTGTGGCGGGCCCTGGAAACAGCCGGCCCGTCCGTTCACACCGCCTCCGGTGGCCGCACGAAGTGGAACCGGTCACGCACCAGTGCCGCCAAATCGCACACGCTGGACGCGCTGCACGTCGGCCACCTGGAGACCGTCACCACCTGGCCGTCCACGGTCCTGGTGGTCAAGGCGACCGGGCGCGGCACCTACGCCCGCACCCGCACCGACCGCTACGGCTTTCCCCGGCTACGGCTACCCCGGACCAAGCAGGTCAAGGGGTTCGCCACCGGCGATCTGGTCCGCGCCGTCGTACCGAGCGGCAAGAAGGCCGGGGTCCACCTCGGCCGCGTCGCGGTCCGCAGCACCGGCAGTTTCAACATCACCACCCGGCACGGCACCGTGCAGGGCATCGGCCACCGCCACGTCCACCTGCTCCAACGAGCAGACGGCTACGGCTACACCACCCACCCGGAAACACGGCACCGTGCCGCGCTTCCTCCCCCGCCCGAAGGCGGGGGTCTCCACACTGGAGGTATCTGATGAACGACGAACTGACTCGACGTGACGAGATGTCCCTCGCCGGAGCGGCGCTGCACGGTGCTCCCTGGAAGACCGCCGCGGTGACCGGCGGCGCGGTGACCGCCGCCAGCTTCGGGATGGGGGTGCTCACCGGTGGCGGGGACCTGACCTGGGCGATGGTGGTCGGTATCGGGCTGTTCTCGCTCATCGCGGCCATCGGCTCGATCGGCAAGCCCAACAGCGGGGACCGGGTGACCCGGCAGGCCCGGCTCTGGGCACTGCGCCATCCCTGGAGGTTCGCCCTCTATCCCTCGCTCGGTGCCGCGATGCTCATGTATCCGGTGCAGCTCATCGTCGACGGCGAGGGCGTGTTCAGCGCGGCGCTGGACGCCTTGCAGGGCGGGGTCGTGGTCTACCTGATCACGGCTGTCCTGGCACTGACCCTCAAGGGCCGCGGCCAGACCTCGCTTCCCGGCGGCCGCTGAACCCTCGGGTGATCGCCGGGTCCCATGGGCGGCCGGTTCTCGTGTCGGCCACCGCCGGTCGCCGCCGGTCGCCGAGGCTCGCGGCCCGGCCGAGCCTCTCCGGAGTGACCGGGCCCAGAGCCGCTCCGCTAGGCGTACTCGTGTGCGGCGCGGCAGACGCAGAACTCGTTGCCCTCGGGGTCGAGCATCGTCACCCAGCCGGTGCCGTCGGGGTTGCGCCTGTCCGCGAAGACCTTGGCGCCGATCCCGAGCAGGCGCTCGACCTCCTCGTCGCGGGTGGTGCCCGCCGAGCCGGCGAGATCCAGGTGCAGGCGGTTCTTGACGGTCTTGCCCTCGGGAACCTTGATGAACAGCAGATCCACCCCGCCACCCTGCAGGAGGATCTCGTCGTCCTCCTTCTTCGTCTCCGGATGGAACTCCCCGCCGGTGGCGTCACGCCAGAAGGCCGCCAGTTCGTACGGCTGGGCACAGTCGAAGGTCACGTATTGAACAACAATCATGCGCCCACCCAACCCGACACCATCAAAACCGTCAAGCCGGTTTCGGGCGACCCTGCTCGAAGCGGGGTCGCCCGTGCCCGCCCCTCCCGATCACGTCGTACGGCGTGCTCGGGCAGGCGTACGGTCAGTGGCCGCCGGCGGCGAGGTTGAGTCCGACGACGCCCGCGATGATGAGCAGGATCGAGGCGATCTTGAGGACCGACGCGTTCTCGCCGAGGGCGACGATGCCCAGCACGGCGGTGCCGACGGCTCCGACGCCCGTCCAGACGGCATAGGCCGTACCGACCTCCAGGCTCTTCAGGCCCATCGCGAGCAGGCCGAAGCTGAGCAGGCCGAAGACGGCGAAGCCGACGCTCGGCAGCAGCACCGAGAATCCATTGCTCAGCTTGAGCGAGTACGCCATCGCGACCTCGAACAGACCGGCGACGAGGATGACGACCCAGGCCATGACAGCTCCTCCTTTGATCAGGAGCGTCGTCTTTGCCTACCGGGTACGGCGCGTCTCGTCCGGGAACACCCCTTCTGAGGGTTCGATCGGTGGAACGCGGCGGGGTCTCACTTTGATTCCCACCAGAGCGTGAACCACCGGTCCCGGGGGACCGGCCACATGTCCAGCTCGATCACGGCCGCGATGACCTCGTCGGCCCGCTCCCGGCCGAGACAGAGCCTCCGGCAGGCGCTCTCGGCGAGGTCTTCGAGCCGGGTGAAGCGGGGCAGCGGGGCCAGGCGCCACTCGTGGTGGACCTCGTACCCGAGCCCCTCGGCGACGGCGATCACGTCGTGGGCCGTGGGGCGGCCGGGGCGGGTGATGCCGTGGAAGTGCTGCCAGAGGGGATTGAGCCAGCTCATCGGGTGTTGTCCGGTGAGCTCCAGGACGACCCGGTTCCGGGCGTGACCGGTGAGCTCGGCGAGGAACCCGGCCAACCCCGGCACGTTGTAGACGACGTGGGCGGCGACCGCGACGTCCGCGACCGGCGTCTCGGCCGCCACGTCGGGCCAGCGGCCCCGGAAGAACCGGGTGGGGACGCCCAGCGCGTGAGCCCGGGAGGCCAGCTCGGCGAGCATGGCGTCGGAGACGTCGACCGCGATCAGCTCTCCCAGGTCGGGAGCGAGCGGCAGGGAGGCCGCCCCGGTTCCGGCGCCGACGTCCAGCACGCTCCCGCCGGGCGGGAGCGCCTCGGCCATCCGCGCCAGCGTCGGCCCCTCGGGGGCCGCGAGCGCGCGGTCGGTGCGCTCGGCGAACCGCGCCGACGAGTGACCCCAGGGGTCGGCCGGTGCCCTGGCCGCGATCTCCTCGGGAATGCTCCACCGTTCGAGGTCGGCCCGCCACTGTTCGTCCATGTGGCGAGCCTAGAAGAGCTTCGGGGGCCGGTCGATCGGCGCCGGGGCGGGTGTCTTCGCATGTCGTGACGAACGTCCCAGTCAGTACGGTTTTCTAGGGGTTACTCGCGGGTAGCATTACCGGTAACGTTACTGGCGAGTATGGAAAGTTCCGGTTCCCCCGGTTTCAAGGAGCAGACCCCATGGGCCACTACAAGAGCAACGTCCGTGACCTGGAGTTCAACCTCTTCGAGGTATTCGGGCGCCGGGACATTCTGGGCACCGGCCTCTACGCCGAACTGGACGAGGACGTGGTGCGGAGCCTCCTCGACGAGGTCAACCGCCTGGCCACCGGCGTGCTCGCCGACTCCTTCGAGGAGGGTGACCGCAAGCCGCCGGTGTTCGATCCCGCCGCCAACTCGGTGACGATGCCGGAGGGCTTCAAGAAGTCCTTCGCCGCCTACCGCGACGCCGGCTGGACCAACCTCAGCCTCCCCGCCGAGCTCGGCGGCCCCGGCCTGCCCAGCAGCGTGAGCTGGGCGCTGGCCGAGATGGTCCTCGGCTCGAACCCGGCCATCTGGATGTACTCCAGCGGCCCGGCCTTCGCCCACGTGCTCCACACGATCGGCACCGAGGAGCAGAAGCGCTACGCCGAGCTGGCCATCGAGAACCAGTGGGGCGCCACCATGGTGCTCACCGAGCCGGACGCCGGCTCCGACGTGGGCGCGGGCCGCGCGAAGGCGGTACGGCAGGACGACGGCACCTGGCACATCGAGGGCGTCAAGCGCTTCATCACCAGCGCCGAGCACGACCTAAGCGACAACATCTTCCACCTGGTGCTGGCCCGCCCCGAGGGGCACGGCCCCGGCACCAAGGGCCTGTCGATGTTCCTGGTCTCGAAGTACCACGTGGACCTGGAGACCGGCGAGCTCGGCGAACGCAACGGCGTCTACGTCACCAACGTCGAGAAGAAGATGGGCCTGAAGGTCTCCACGACCTGCGAGCTCACCTTCGGCGACAAGCACCCGGCCGTGGGCACGCTGATCGGCGAGGTCCACGAGGGCATCAAGCAGATGTTCATGATCATCGAGCACGCCCGGATGATGGTCGGCACCAAGGCGATCGCCACGCTCTCCACCGGCTACCTGAACGCCCTGGAGTACGCCAAGGCCCGGGTGCAGGGCGCCGACCTGACCCAGCTGGCCGACAAGTCGGCCCCGCGGGTGACCATCACCCACCACCCGGACGTACGCCGGGAGCTGATGCTGCAGAAGTCGTACGCCGAGGGCATGCGGGCGCTGGTCCTGCTCACCGCCACCTACCAGGACGACGTGCTGATCGCCGAGCACGAGGGCCGCAGGGACAGCCGCGCCGAGGCGATGAACGACCTGCTGCTCCCGCTGGTCAAGGGCGTCGGTTCCGAGCGCTCCTACGAGCTGCTCGCCCGCTCCCTGCAGACCCTGGGCGGCTCGGGCTACCTGCAGGACTACCCGATCGAGCAGTACATCAGGGACGCCAAGATCGACTCCCTGTACGAGGGCACCACCGCGATCCAGGGGCAGGATCTGTTCTTCCGCAAGATCCTGCGCAACCAGGGCGTGACCCTCGGCTCGCTGTACGACGACGTGAGGGCCTTCGCCGCCTCCGAGGCCGGCAACGGGCGGCTGAAGGAGGAGCGCAGGCTTCTCGCCGAGGCCGCCGACGAGGTCAAGAGCATGGCCGACACCATGGCGGGCTGGGCCATCGGCTCACTGGAGGCGCCGAAGGAGGTCTACAAGGTCGGTCTCAACACCACCCGGTTCCTGCTCGCGCTGGGCGACGTGGTGATCGGCTGGCTGCTGCTGCGTCAGGCCGAGGTGGCCCTGGCCGCGCTGGGCTCCACCGAGACCGCGCGGGACGACCAGGCCTTCTACACCGGCAAGGTCGCCGCGGCCTCGTTCTTCGCCCAGACCGTCCTGCCCCGCATCGCCGCCGAGCGCCGCACGCTGGAGGCCACCGGCCAGGACCTGATGGAGCTGCCGGAAGAGGCCTTCTGAGCAGACCACCCGCTCCCGGGTCAGGCGGGCGAGGGGCGATCCTGTCTCAGGGTCGCCCCTCGTGGCTTGTCACCCGGTCTTCCGGTGCGGTTACCGTGCCGTCCGCCGCCCCGGAGCGCGCGCCGGCGGCCACCTGACCACCGTGATACTCGACGACCGGGAAGCACGGCCCCCTCGCGGGGACGAAGTGGTTGACATCTGACCAACGTTATTCTCATACTGAGATTGTCTCAGCTTGAGAAGGACATGTATGAATGAGTCTGAGTTTCTGGCGGGTTACGACCCGCGGGTGTACCCGGCGGTCGCGGTGACCGTCGACGTGGTGGCGCTCACCATTCGCGGGGGCGGGTTGCGCGTTCTGCTCATCAGGCGGGGCGAGCAACCCCATGCGGGGCTGTGGGCGCTGCCCGGAGGGTTCATCCGGCCGGGAGAGGACCTGCCCCAGGCCGCGGCGCGGGAGCTGGCCGAGGAGACGGGGCTCTCGAACCTCGGGGACCGCGTCCACATCGAACAGCTCGCCAGCTACGGGACGCCCGACCGTGATCCACGGATGAGGGTCGTGTCGATCTCCTACCTGGCGTTCGCCCCCGACCTGCCCGACCCTCTGGCGGGCACGGACGCGGCGGACGCCGCCTGGCAGCCGGTCGACAAACTGCCGGAGCTCGCCTTCGACCACGATCGCATCCTGGCGCACGGGCTGGAGCGGGCACGCGGCAAGCTGGAGTACACCCCGCTGGCCACCGCGTTCGCCGGTGAGACGTTCACGATCTCCGAGCTGCGCGGTGTCTACGAGACGGTCTGGGGCGTGCCGCTGCACGCGGGCAACTTCCACCGCAAGATCCTGTCGGTGCCCGGTTTCGTGGAGAGCACCGGCGAGACCACCGAGAGCGGCGGGGTCAGGGGCGGTCCCCGGGCCAAGCTCTACCGGGCCGGCGACGCACGGCTCCTGCACCCCGCCCTGCTACGGCCCGCCAGGGAGGAGCAGATCAGATGACCACGGCCGAGGCGATCGCGCTGGTGACCGCCGCCCGCACCCCCGACGACCTGTTCGGCGGGGACGCTTCGCACCGGGCGTACCGGAGGCTGGCGAGGCTGCTCCATCCCGACCTCGCGCCGGGAGCCGAGGCCGCCGAGGCGTTCGCCAGGCTGGCGGAGCTGTGGGCGGCCCGTGGCGGGACCCCGGGACCGGCCGCGGAGACGGTGATCACCACCGGGCGGGGGACCTACCGGATCGGGGGCGTCTTCCGGCGGGGCGCCTCGGCCGTGCTCTACGAGAGTGGCCCGGACACGCTGCTCAAGCTCCCGCGCAGCCACGCGGACAACGACCTCATGCGCCGCGAGGCGGACGCCCTGGCGACGATCGAGCGAGACGGCGACCCGCTGCTCCTGCCGTACGTGCCGCGCCTGGTGGATTCGTTCCGGCACCGCCGTGACGGTGTCGAGCGGCTGGCCAACGTGATCAGCCGGGCGCCCGACGGGTTCGTGAGCCTGGACGAGGTCAGGCGGCGGCGGCCGGTGCTCGACGCGAGGGACGCGGCGTGGATCTGGCGGCGGCTGCTGGTCGCCGTCGGCGCGGCCCACCGGGCGGGGGTCGTGCACGGCGCGGTGTTCGGGCACCACGTCCTCGTCCACCCGATCGACCACGGCCTGGTGCTCGTCGACTGGAGCCAGTCGGTGCCGCTCGGCACCCCGATCACCGCCCTGGTGACCAGGCACCGCGACGACTACCCGCCGGAGGTCCTGGCCAGGAAACCCGCCACCCCCGCCACCGACATCCACCTCGCCACCCGCTCCGTGGCCGCCCTCATGGGCGACCGGGCCCCCACTCCGATCAAACGCTTCGTCCGGGGCAGCCTGCTGAGCCCGCCCGGCGACGCGTGGCGGCTCCTGGGGGAACTCGACGACCTGCTCGACGACCTGTACGGGCCGAGGAAGTACCGGCCACTGCACCTTTGAGAACGTGCCATCCCTGATCCGAGGAGATCCCCCGTGGGAAGCGGAATCTGGTCCACCGACGTCTACTCCGCCGCCGCGAGCTACCGCGCGGCCAAGGGCTCAAGCGCCTTCGCCTACAGCGACGGCGGCGCCCGCTCCACACACCCCGACCTCGACCCGCACGGGGTGCTCCGCGAGAGCCGCGACTCCGCCGAACACCCCGACTCCCTCGCCGTGGCCGTGCTGTTCGACGTGACCGGCTCGATGGGCGGGGTGCCCCGGACCCTCCAGAGCAAGCTGCCCGACCTGCTCGGCCTGCTGCTCCGCAAGGGCTACGCCACCGACCCGCAGATCCTCTTCGGCGCGATCGGCGACGCCACCTGCGACCGGGCCCCACTGCAGATCGGCCAGTTCGAATCCGACAACCGGATGGACGAGCAACTGGGCAAGGTCCTGCTGGAGGGCGGGGGCGGCGGCCAGATGAGCGAGTCGTACGAGCTGGCGATGTACTTCATGGCCAGGCACACCTCGATCGACTGCTTCGAGAAGCGGGGCCGCAGAGGCTACCTGTTCATCATCGGCGACGAGCTTCCCTACCCCCAGGTCAAGCGGCGCGAGGTCGAGAGCGTCATCGGCGACCGGCTCCAGCAGGACATCCCGACCAGGGAGATCGTCGCCGAGCTGACCAGGGTCTACGACGTCTACTACATCCTTCCGGCGGGGACGAGCCACGCCAGGGACGGCCGGGTGCTGGCCGCCTGGCGCGAACTGCTCGGCCAGAACGTGCTGGAGCTGGACGACCTCGACGCCGTCTGCGAGACCATCGCGCTCACCGTCGGTCTCGGCGAGGACGCCATCGATCTGCGGGAGGGGCTGGACGACCTCGACGAGCTCGGTTCGACCGCCGGGACCGCCGTGAGCAGGGCCCTCGCCAAACTCGACCGCGGCACGCTCGTGGTCGCCGACGGCCTCGACCTGGGCGGCGACAGCGGCGTGACGCGGCTCTGAAGACCTCCCCGCCGTGCGGCGGCCACCGCGAAAGCGGCGGGGAGTGCCACCACGAAGGGAAACGGCCCCTGTCCGGCGGTGGGAACCCACCGCCGGACAGGCCGCCACCACGAACAGAGGACCACATGCGCGAACACCTGATCGTGACAGACCTCGGCTACGGCGACGCGGGCAAAGGCACGATCATCGACTGGCTCTGCACCCGCGAACCCATCGGGGCGGTCGTCAGGTTCAACGGGGGTGGGCAGGCCGCCCACAACGTCGTGCTGCCCGACGGGCGGCACCACACGTTCGCGCAGTTCGGGTCGGGCACGCTCAGAGGCGTGCCCACCCACCTGTCCAGGTTCATGGTCACCGACCCGCTCTCGCTGACCCGGGAGGCCGCCCACCTGAGCGAGCTGGGCGTCGACGACCCGTTCCGCCTGCTCACCGTGGACCGGGACGCCCTGCTCGCCACGCCGTACCACGTGGCGGCGGGGCGGGCCAGGGAGCTGGCACGCGGCGAGGACCGGCACGGGTCGTGCGGGATGGGCGTCGGCGAGACCATGGCCTACGCCCTGGAGCACCCGGAACTCGCACCGACCGTCGGCGACTGCGAGAACCCGGCCCGGCTCACCCGCAGGCTGTACGCGCTCCGCGAGGCGCTCGGGGTGACCGGGCCGCCCGTCGAGGACTGCGTCGCCGCCTACCGGGCGTTCGCCGAGCGGGTGATCCTGGTCGGCTCCTCCTTCACGACCGCGCTGCTGCGCAGACGGCCCGTGATCTTCGAGGGTGCGCAGGGCGTGCTGCTCGACGAGTGGCACGGCTTCCATCCGTACACCACCTGGAGCACGACGACCTTCGCCAACGCGCTGGAGTTGCTCGACGGGGTGCCGGCCGTGCGGCTGGGCGTGCTGCGGACCTACACGCCCAGGCACGGCCCGGGACCACTGGTCACCGAGGACCCGGCGCTGACACTGCCCGAGACGCACAACGGGACCGGCCCCTGGCAGGGGCCCTTCCGCACCGGTCACTTCGACGCGGTGGCCCACCGCTACGCGCTGGCGGTCGCGGGCGGGGCCGACGCCCTCGCGCTCACCCACCTGGACGCGCCGGTCTCGCGGATGTGCGTGTCGTACGACATCGGCGAGCTGCCGGTGGGCACGGCGGGTGACCTCGAAGGGCAGGCCAGGCTGACCGGGCGGCTGTCGGCGGCCCGGCCACACTACGCCGACGGTGTCGACGACTGGCCCGCGGCGGTGGCCGGGGCCCTGGGAGTCCCGGTGTGGCTGGGCTCCCGGGGACCCACCGCCGCCGACAAGGTCCTTCTCAGTGGTGTGACCGCGCCCGAAAGGGTATGACCCTTCTCGTACTCTCCCTTTACCTGGCAGGCAGCCTTACCCGGAGGAACTCATGGGCGTCGGGGTCAGCATCTTCTTTCTCACGCTCGGCGCCATCCTCCGCTTCGCCATCGACCCCACCGTGCTCGGCGAGGCCGTGCACATCGACGTGATCGGCCTGATCTTCATGATCGTCGGTGCCGTCGGGGTCGTGCTGAGCATCGTGATGGCCCCAAAGCGCGGGAACACGTCCGAAGACCGCCTGATGCACCGCGAGAACCACCCGCCGGAGGTCTAGAGCTCGAACTGGATCGCCGCCCGCGAGGCCAGGATCGGCTTGATGTACTCGGCGATCACGGCCTGGTGCAGCGGGTGGTCACGGTAGACCAGGTAATCGTCGACGCTGTCGAAGTCCGCGACGACCGCGAACTGGTGGTTGCCCGGGTTCACACCCGCGTCCGTGCCGAGAATGTAGGAGCGGATCTCCGCGATGGCCCCGGGGAGCTTGTCGAGTTCCGCCGCGACCCTGGCCCGCTGCTCGTCGGTGGCCTCTTGCGTCCAGGTGAACAGCACGACATGCCGGAACATGATCTTCCCTTCGTTTGGGTGCCCGGCCAGCGTAAGGCCAGGCGTCAACGGAACCGGCAACGCCCCCGCGATCGCGGGGCAGGGGCGAGGGCGGGAGGACGTGCGACGGCGAGCCCCGGGCGGGTGTCGCGGCCCGTCCGGGGCCTGATCGCCGTCGAGAGGTGTCCCGCGCTCACACCGGGCGCGGTGCGGAACGGTGGCTGATCCTTATCCGGCTGGAACGCCGCGGCACGGCTTCGAGCACGATCTTCTGGGCCGCCTCGGGAATGAAGCGGAGGTCGTGGGTGATCAGGATGGTCGTGCGGCCGGCCATGAGCCTCTTGAGCGGCTCCATGATCCGTTCCGCGGTGAGCGCGTCGAGCCCCGTCATCGGCTCGTCGAGGACGAGCACCGGGGCGTCGCGCAGGATGGCCCTGGCGATGGCGATCCGCTGGCGCTGCCCGCCGGACATCAGTCGCCCACGCTGCCCGATCGGCGTGTCGTACCTGTGGGGAAGCGTGTTGACGAAGTCGTGGACGTCCGCCATGACGGCGGCGCGGACGATGTCGTCCAGGTCCGCGCCGGGGCGGCCGTAGGCGATGTTGTCGCGTACGGTCCCCGAGAAGAGCAGGTTCTCCTGCTGCAGGATGGTGATGTTGTCACGGAGCGACTCGCGCGACAGTTCCCGGATGTCGATTCCGTCGAGCAGGATGCGCCCGGCGGTGGGGTCGTAGAAGCGGAGCAGGAGCTTCGCCAGCGTGGACTTGCCCACCCCGCTCGGCCCGGTGCACACGACCAGTTCCCCGGGCTCGACGACGAAGGACGTCTCGCGCAACGTCGGTCTCCTCCTGTTCGGGTAGGTGAAGCCGACGCCCTGGAACTCGATGCGGCCACGGCCACGCCCCAGGTGGACGGGGGTGTCGCGGTCGGCGACGGCCGGCCGGGCCCGCAGGATCTCGATGACCCGGTCGGAGCCCGCCGCCGCCTCGGAGACGGTGAGGGCGATCTGCCCCAGGCTCTGCACCGCCGGGTAGAGGTAGGCGAGGTAGGCGGCGAAGGCGAGCAGCCCGCCGATGGTGAGACGCCCCGAGGAGATCTCCCACGCGCCGAACCCGAGAATGGCGATCAGGCAGATGGTCTCGATCACCTGCACGACGGGCCCGTACAGGGAGGACAGCCACGCCTGTGCCACGTTGGCCCGCAGCCAGGTGCTCCCCTCCGCGTGCAGTCGCTCGGCCTCGGTGCCCTGGCGGTTGTAGGACTGGACGAGTGCCTGGTTGGACAGGCTCTCCTCGATGACGCTGTTCATGGTCCCGTTGCTGAGCCGCTCACGCGCCGACACGGTCCTGAACCTGCCCGCGAAGGCCTTGGAGACCAGCAGGAAGGCCGGGGCCAGCAGGAAGGTCAGCAGTGCCAGGTCCCACCGGATGTAGAAGGCCGCACCGGCGAAGAAGACGACGCTGGCGAGCGTGGTGAAGAGCTTGACCAGGCCGGAACCGACGAGTTCCTCGATGGCCTCGATGTCGTCGGTGAGCCTGGCCATCAGGTCACCCAGGCGGCGGTTGTCGAAGAAGTCGGGCGTGAGCGTCTGGATGTGCTCGAACACCCTGTCTCGCAGCCGCAGCAGGAAGCGCTCGCCGCCCAGGGCCGTGAGGTAGGACCCCGTGAAGGAGACCAGCCCCGCGACGGCCGCGAGGCCCAGCCAGGCCGCCGCGGGGAGCCAGAAGGCCCCCAGGTTCTGCTTGCTGAGCACCTCGTCGGTGATGAAGCCGAACAGGCCGATCGCGGCGACCTCGCAGACGGCCGCGACGATGGCGAGCACGCCACCGGCCACGAGCAGCCGGCGGATACCGCGGGTGTACGGCCAGAACTCCCGGAAGGTCCTGCGGATGGAGACCGTCGGCGCCGTGGGAGGACGACGCACCGCTGCCCTCGCCCCGCCGGGCGAGAGCGACTCTGAGAATGAGAGCCGGCGGGTCACCCGCCGGCCCTCACTTGTTTCTGCTAGCACCGGATCTGGCTACCACCACCACCCGCCGCCACAACCGCATCCGCAGCGGCGGCGCCGGCAGCAGCATCCACCCCAGGTCACGTACCGGCTGGACGGGAAGAGCTGCTTGAAAGTCATGGCTTCCCCCTTCGTGCTGAGCCTGTCGCGTCTTATCAATCACGACACTAGCACCCATACCCAGACAAACACCTCATATCGACGCGCATTAAAGATGTTTTAACAACCCATTCAGAAAAGCCAGAAAACGTATCGGGAGTAAAGCCTGGCAAAAGTTTCACACGGCGACCCGGCCCCTTGCCCGAGCTGGGGATGCGCACCATAAACCCTGATCCACAAGGGACAAAAAGAGGTTTCCCGATTGTCGTCGGGACGGCGGCCGGCAGGGCGGCTCCGGAGCCCTCCCCGTCGGCTTTGACGGGAGGTCCGCCGGGTTCACCCGGCAGGGGAATCGCTTCCTCGATACGGTTTCCGGGTTCGAAACGGGCAGGGCCCGCCCGGCGCCCACCTCGGCCGAGGAAAGCGAGAAGCCGCTCCCCCGGGGAGCGTGGGAGCCACTTCCCGTCACGCCAATTGACATGTTCAGCGATTCACCTGCCGGATTTATCCGGCAGGTGAATCACCGCTCCGTCATGAAACCGGCTCCGGAATCACCGGGTCATGCCCAGGCGAGCATCCGGAGCGGGTCCTCAAGCATGGCGCCGACGTCGCGAAGGAACAGCGAGCCGATCTCCCCGTCCACCACCCGGTGGTCGAACGAGACCGCGAGCGTGCAGACCTTACGCGGCACCACCTGCCCGTCCACCACCCACGGCATATCCCTGACCTGGCCGAAGGCCAGGATCGCCGATTCGCCGGGGTTGAGGATCGGGGTGCCCGCGTCCACCCCGAAGACGCCCACGTTGGTGATCGTGATCGTGCCCCCGGCCATGTCCGCGGGCTGGGTGCGGCCCGCTCTGGCGGTCTCGGCGAGAGCGCCGAGGGCACCGGCCAGACCGGGCAACGACAGCAGGTGGGCGTCCTTGACGTTGGGAACGAGCAGGCCGCGCGGGGTGGCCGCGGCGATGCCCAGGTTGACGCGGTGCTTGACCACGATCTCCTGGCGCGCCTCGTCCCAGACAGAGTTGATCATCGGGTGGCGGCGGGCGGCGACGAGCACGGCCTTGGCGACCAGGAGCAGCGGCGAGACCTTGACCTCGGCGAAGTCGGGCAGGCCCCGGAGGCGCCGGACCGCTTCCATGGTCTCCGTCATGTCCACCTGGAGGAACTCCGTCACGTGCGGCGCCGTGAACGCGGAGGCCACCATGGCCTGCGCGGTCGCCTTGCGCACCCCCCTGATCGGGATCCGCTCCTCGTCCTCCGCCGGCCGCGGCCTGGACGTCTCCCTCGTCACGGCCGCCGAGTGCGGCCCGGACGTCGCGGCGCCGACCGCGGCCTGGACGTCGTCCCTGGTGATCGAGCCGTGCGGGCCGGTCCCGGTGAGAGCGGCCAGGTCGATGCCCAGATCCCTGGCCAGCTTCCGCACCGGGGGCTTCGCCAGCACCGCGACGCTCGTGGGCGGTGCGGCCGGGCCGGCGTCGCCCTCCCGCGCACCGGACGACACCGCCTCGGACGGCACCGCCTCGGGCGACCGCGACCCGGTGGCCGCACCGGCGGGGGAACCGCCGGTGGGAGAGATGCCGGACGGCGCCGGTTTGCGGGGGCGGCGCTTGGCCGCGCCCGGCTTGACGCCGTAGCCCACCAGCACCGGCTGCCGCGTCTCGGCGGGTGGCACGGGCACCATGTCGTCGGCCAGGGCCGCCGACCGCTCCGCGACGGGAGCCCCGGGGCCGGCACCGTCGTCCACCGAGATGATCGGCCTGCCGACGTCCACGGTCTCGCCCTCGTCCGCCATCAGGGCCGCCACGACGCCCTCGAACGGGCAGGGCAACTCGACGACCGCCTTGGCGGTCTCGATCTCCACGATGGTCTGGTTGATCTTGACCGGGTCTCCGACCTTCACGTGCCAGCGGACGATCTCCGCCTCGGTCAGTCCCTCTCCCACGTCGGGGAGCCTGAACTCCTTCATTCCAGCCCTCCTCTAGAACGCGAACGCGCGGTCGACGGCGTGCAGGACCCTGTCCAGATCGGGCAGGTAGTGGTCCTCAAGCCGCGAGGGCGGATAGGGAGTGGAGGGCCCTCCGACCCTCAGGACCGGGGACTGCAGGTGGTAGAAGCACTCCTCGGTGACGCGGGCGGCGACCTCCGCGCCGAAGCCGCTGTACACGGGCGCCTCGTGCACCACGATGCATCGCCCGGTCCTGCGCACCGACTCCATGACCTTCGGGACGTCGAGCGGATTGAGCGAGCGCAGGTCCACGACCTCCAGGGACCGGCCGTCGTCCTCGGCCGCCTTCGCGGCCTCCAGGCAGGTCTTCACCATCGGCCCGTACGCGAGCAGGGTGACGTCCGTACCCTGCCGTACCACCCTGGCCTCGTCGAAGGGGGTCCAGTCCGAGGAGTCGACATCCACCTCGGCCTTCTCCCAGTAGCGCCGCTTGGGCTCGAAGAAGACGACGGGGTCCTCGCAGCGGATCGCCTGCTGGATCATGGAGTAGCCGTCGGCCGGGTTGGAGCAGGCCACGACGCGTAGGCCGGCGGTGTGCGTGAAGTACGCCTCGGGCGACTCGCTGTGGTGTTCCACCGCGCCGATGCCGCCGCCGCAGGGGATCCGGACGACCACCGGCAATCTCAGCTTGCCCAGCGAGCGCAGCGGCATCTTGGCGAGCTGCGTGATGATCTGGTCGGCCGCGGGAAAGACGAACCCGTCGAACTGGATCTCGCAGACCGGGCGGTAGCCCCGGAGCGCGAGGCCGATGGCCGTCCCGATGATGCCCGACTCGGCCAGCGGGGTGTCGATGACCCGCTGCTCGCCGAAGTCCTTCTGCAGTCCGTCGGTCACCCGGAACACACCGCCGAGCTTGCCCACGTCCTCACCCATGACGAGAACCTTGGAATCGTCCTCCATGGCCTTGCGCATGCCCTCGTTGAGCGCCTTGGCCAGCGTGAGAATGGTCATGCCTCGAACCCCTCCAGGTAGGTGGCGAACTCCGCGCGCTCGGCGTCCATCAGGGAGTGCGGCTCGGCGTAGACATGGTCGAAGATGGCCAGCGGTTCGGGGTCGGGCAGCGCGAGGCAACGCTTGCGGACCTCCCGTCCGAGCTCGTCGGCCTCCGCGTCGATCGCGTCGAAGAAGTCCTGGTCGGCGATCTGGTTCTTGAACATGTAGGCCCTGACCCGCTCGATCGGGTCCTTGAGCTTCCACCCCTCCAACTCGGCGGCCACCCGGTAGCGGGTCGGGTCGTCGGAGGTGGTGTGGGCGCCCATCCGGTAGGTGAACGCCTCGATCAGCACGGGCCCCTGCCCCGACCTGGCCTCGGCCAGTGCCTTTCTGGTGACGGCCAGGCAGGCGAAGACGTCGTTGCCGTCGACCCGGACACCGGGGAAGCCGAACCCGCTGGCCCTGCGGTACAGGGGGATGCGGGTCTGCTTCTCCAGCGGTTCCGAGATGGCCCACTGGTTGTTCTGGCAGAAGAACACCACCGGCGCGTTGAACACGGAGGCCCAGATGAAGGCCTCGTTCACATCACCCTGGGAGGTGGCGCCGTCGCCGAAGTAGACGATCGAGGCGGCCTCGGCGCCGTCGCGCTGGATGCCCATGGCGTAGCCGACCGCGTGCAGGGTCTGGCTGCCGATCACGATGGTGTAGAGGTGGAAGTTGTGCTCCGCGGGGTCCCACCCTCCGTGGTTGACGCCGCGGAACAGGCCGAGCAGGTTCACCGGGTCGACGCCCCTGCACCAGGCCACCCCGTGCTCGCGATAGGTCGGGAATGCCATGTCGGCCTCGGTCAGCGCCCGGCCGGAGCCGATCTGCGCGGCCTCCTGCCCGAGCAGCGATGCCCACAGACCCAGTTCGCCCTGGCGTTGCAGGGCCACGGCCTCCAGGTCGACCCGGCGGACCAGGGTCAGGTCCCGGTAGAGACCTCGGATCTCCTCGGGGGTCAGATCGATGTCGTAATCGGGGTGCTCGACCCGTTCTCCTTCCGGGGTCAGCAGTTGAATGAGCTCCGGGGGTGCTTCCGCACCACGAGAGGCGTCGGCTGTCACGTGCCACTCCTGTGTGCTAGGGGCCGTCCGGGTGGGTTCGCCACCGCTGTCCGGCCGATTCGCGGCGCGTTCGACCCGTCTGATGGTGGTTCGTACGCGCTTGTGGCCATCGTGGCAGAGGTCACATACGTGTGCGCAAGACCTACCTCGGCGTCCATATGCTCCCCGTTCCCCGCGCGCTCCTTTTCACCCGCCTGTTTCGTCCGCGTGGCGCGGGTCCGGCCCCCGCGCCTGAGCGCGGCCGGAGCCGGTTACTCTTGAGGCGCCGAACCGTCCCCGTCGCAACCAGGAGGAACATCGTGGCGCGCGTCATCGTCGACGTCATGCTGAAGCCCGAGATTCTCGACGCGCAGGGGCAGGCGATCGCCCGCGCGCTGCCGCGGCTCGGCTTCTCCGGTGTCTCAGCGGTACGGCAGGGCAAGCGATTCGAGGTGGAGATCGACGGGCCCGCCGACGAGGCGGCACTTTCGGACGTCCGGAAAATGGCCGAGACCCTGCTCGCCAACACGGTGATCGAGGACTACACCGTCACCGTCGAGTCCTAGGCCGTCACTCCGCGCAGATCAACCGCCCAGATCCAGCTATATCCGGCAATATGGGCGGAGCAATCCCACGGCTTGACCACCAGTCAATAACATTACGGTTATTTTGCGGTTAGCCCGGATTCTGCAGGGAAGCCTTCACAAGGTGACGTCTGACCCCGGGAGGAAACCGGTGGACATGGAGTTCTCGCTGGCTCTGCCACGACAGGCCATCGGCATCCCGATGGTCCGCAGGGCGCTCGGCGACTCCCTGCGCTCACTCGGCGTCACCGAGGACTGCGTCTCCGACATCCTGCTCGCGGTGACCGAGGCATGCGCCAACGCCGTGCGGCACGGAGGTCCGGCCAACCGCTACGAGGTCGAGACCGCCATCGGTCACGGCCGCTGTGACGTCCGCATCATCGACCGGGGCCAGGGCCTCGTCGGAGTGCCGGAGCACTACCCGTCGGCCGATGTCGAGCACGGCAGGGGCCTGCTCATCATGCAGGCGGTGGTGGACGAGATCTCCTTCGACATCACCCCTGGCCGGGGCACCGTCGTGCACCTGCGCAAGCACCTGGACTGGGACGACGACGCCGCCTTCGCCCGCGGCCGGGTGCTCGCCGCCGTGTAGTCCCGGTTCCCGCTCTGCTGGGCCGTACGGATGGCAGGCCACCCGGTTGTGTGATCGGACACTCCGCGTATGACCGCTTGCCCGGAGCGGATAGCCTGGGAGCACCGCCGCAGACCGACGTCCGATGTGAGAGACGCCGGCGCGGCGCCCGTTTGTGGAGGGGAACGCTGCCATGAGTGCTGCCCGCGTGGGCGTCGTCACTTTTCCCGGAACGCTTGACGATCAGGACGCGGCCCGCGCCGTACGCCACGCGGGTGGCGAGGCCGTGCCGCTCTGGCACGCGGATCCCGATCTCCGGGGGGTGGACGCGGTCTTCCTGCCCGGCGGGTTCTCCTACGGGGACTACCTGCGCTGCGGGGCCATCTCCAGGTTCGCCCCGCTGATGGAGGAGCTGATCCCCGCCGCCAGGGCCGGACTCCCCGTGCTGGGCACCTGCAACGGCTTCCAGATCCTCTGCGAGGCCCACCTGCTGCCCGGGGCGCTGATGCGCAACGCCGGACTGCACTACATCTGCCGCGACCAGGGCATCCGGGTCGAGAGCAGCACCACCCCCTGGACCTCCGACTTCACCGAGGGCCAGGAGATCGTGCTGCCGATCAAGCACGGGGAGGGCCGCTACGTCGCCGACGAGGCGACCCTGGGCGCGCTGGAGGCGGGCGGCCAGGTCGTCTTCCGCTACACGGGCGGCAACCCCAACGGCTCCCTGAACGACATCGCGGGCATCCGCAACGAGGCCGGCAACATCGTCGGTCTCATGCCGCACCCCGAGCACGCCGTCGAGGAACTCACCGGCGCCCCGAGCACCGACGGGCGCGCCTTCTTCTCCTCGATCCTGAAGAAGCTGGTGAACGCATGAGTCTCGACACCGTCAAGCGGGCCGAGGAGACCCCCGACGAGCGCCAGCCGTACGCCGAGCTGGGCATGAAGGTCGAGGAGTACGAGCGGGTCCGCGAGATCCTCGGCCGCCGTCCCACCGGCTCCGAGCTGGCAATCTACAGCGTCATGTGGAGCGAGCACTGCTCCTACAAGTCGTCCAAGGTGCACCTGCGCCAGTTCGGCACCAAGGCTCCCAAATCAGCGGCTCTGCTCGTCGGCATGGGGGAGAACGCCGGGGTCGTGGACATCGGTGACGGCTGGGCCGCCACCTTCAAGATCGAATCGCACAACCACCCGTCCTACGTCGAGCCCCACCAGGGCGCGGCGACCGGCGTCGGCGGCATCGTCCGCGACATCATGTCGATGGGCGCCCGGCCGGTCGCGGTGATGGACGCGCTCCGCTTCGGCGGCGCCGACGCCCACGACACCCGGCGGGTGCTGCCCGGCGTGGTCGAGGGCATCAGCCACTACGGCAACTGCCTGGGCCTGCCCAACATCGGCGGCGAGGTCGTCTTCGACCCCTGCTACATCGGCAACCCGTTGGTCAACGCCCTCTGCGTGGGCCTGCTCCGCAAGGACCAGATCAAGCTCGCGGTGGCCCCCGGACCGGGCAACAAGGTGGTCCTGTTCGGCGCGCTGACCGGCCCCGACGGCATCGGCGGCGCGTCCGTGCTGGCCTCGGCCACCTTCGAGGACGAGTCGCACGCCAAGCGCCCCAGCGTCCAGGTCGGCGATCCCTTCATGGAGAAGCTGCTGATCGAGTGCTGCCTGGAGCTCTACCAGGCGGACGTGGTCGTCGGTATCCAGGACCTCGGCGCCGCCGGTGTCTCCTGCGCGACCACCGAGCTCGCCGCCAAGGGCACCGGTGGCATGAACGTCAGGCTCGACCTGGTGCCGCTGCGCGATCCCTCGCTGCGGCCCGAGGAGATCCTGATGAGCGAGTCGCAGGAGCGCATGATGGCGGTCGTCACGCCCGACGACATCGATGCCTTCATGGCGATCTGCGCGAAGTGGGACATTCCCGCAACCGTGATCGGCGAGGTCACCGACGGAGGTCGCCTCGTGATGACCTGGCACGGCGAGACCATCGTCGACATCCCGCCGGGCACCGCGGCCGACGAGGGCCCGGTCTACGAGCGGCCGTTCCAGGAGCCGGCTGGCCAGATCGCGCTGAACAGCGACACTCCCAAGCGCCTCGCCCGCCCCGCCGACCTGCGTGCGGCGCTGCTTGAGCTCCTCGGCTCACCGAACCTGGCGTCCAAGGAGTGGGTCACCTCCCAGTACGACCGCTACGTCCGCGGCAACACAGTGCTGGCCCAGCCCGCCGACGCGGGCGTGCTGCGCATCAGCGAGGCCATGCCCGGTGCCGAGGAGACGAAGCGCGGAATCGCGCTGGCCACCGACGGCAACGGCCGCTACGCCCGCCTCGACCCGTACGCGGGGGCCCAGCTCGCCCTCGCCGAGGCGTACCGGAACGTGGCCGTGACCGGCGCGACGCCGCTGGCGGTGACCAACTGTCTCAACTTCGGCTCCCCCGAGGACCCCGAGGTCATGTGGCAGTTCGCCGAGGCCGTGCGCGGCCTGGCCGACGCCTGCAAGGCCCTCGGCGTCCCGGTGACCGGCGGAAACGTCTCGTTCTACAACCAGACGGGATCCGTCCCGATCCACCCGACGCCGGTCGTCGGCGTGCTCGGCGTCATCGACGACGTGGCCACCCGGGTACGGTCCGGTTTCACCGGTGACGGCGACCGGATCGTGCTGCTCGGCGAGACCGAGGCGGAGTTCGGCGGCTCGGAGTGGGCGCACGTGGCCCACGGCCACCTGGGCGGCCTGCCGCCCAAGGCGCGGCTGGCCTCGGAGCGCGACCTGGCTCTCGTCCTGACCACGGCCGCCTCGCAGGGACTGCTGACCGGTTCCCACGACCTGTCCGACGGCGGGCTGGCCATCGCCCTCACCGAGGCCTGCCTCGCCCAGGGCATCGGCTGCGCGGTCTCCCTGACCGGCGACGACGCGTTCGTCGAGCTGTTCAGCGAGTCCTCGGCCCGCGCGCTGGTGACCGTCAGGCCCGAGTCGTTCGACGCCTTCGCGAAGCTGTGCGCGACCCACGAGGTGCCCTGCTACGGCCTGGGCACCACCGGTGGTGACTCGCTGAACGTCAAGGGCGTTCTGGACATCCCGATCGCCGAACTCCGGGAGACCCACACGGCCACTCTGCCGGGCATCTTCGGCTGATCCTCACGCACCACGAAAGAGGGGTACGGCCCGCCTGAGCCGTACCCCTCTTTTGTTTTCGGTGCTTCGCACGGCACCCGGCCGGGTCCGTCTCCAATCTGGAAGAAGGCCCCCGACATGGGAGAAGGCCCCCCGGCAGCCATCCGGGAGGCCCTCTGTCGCGCTGTCGCGCTCAGTCTCGGGGATCAGCCCATGCAGAGCGCGTAGACGGTGCCGCTGGTGTTCTTGCCGCTCACGGTCCAGCTGGAGGAGCCGCTGGGCGCGCTCGTGTAGATCTGGCCGGAGGAGCTGCCGCCACCGCCACCGGGGCTGCTGCTGAAGCCGCCACCCGTGACGACCTTGCCCGCACCGCAGCTCACGGTCTCGCTTCCGCCGTGACCGCCGAAGCTGAAGGAGTCGGTGACGGTGGTGATGGTGGGCTTGGCGCCGGTGCCGTCCTTGCCGTCCTTACCCGCCGGACCCGCGGGACCCGCCGGACCGGCAGGACCGGCCGGGCCCTGGGCGCCCTTGGCACCGTCCTTGCCGTCGGTACCAGGCTTGCCGGGAAGACCGTCCTTGCCGTCGACCCCCTTCGGACCCTGCGGGCCGGTGTCACCCTTCGGACCCTGCGGGCCGGTCTTGCCGTCCTCACCCTTCGGACCCTGAGCACCGGTGTCACCCTTGGGGCCCTGCGGGCCGGTGGCGCCGGTCTTGCCGGGGAGACCACGCAGCCCCTGCGGACCCTGCGAGCCGGTGTCGCCCTTGAGGCCCTGCGGCCCCTGCGGGCCACGCTCGCCCCGCGGACCGGCGCTGGCGATGCCCTGCTGCTGGCTCTCGCCCTGCTGCCCCCACCTGATCCGGATCTCGGTGGGCTTGCACTTGGCCGTCACGTTGACGATACGGGCGTAACGCGTCTGCTTGTGGACACACGCGTGGATCTCCGCACCCGCCGACGAGGCTACGGCACTACCGCTCGCGGTGAACAACGTTCCGGCGAGCACACCAACGGTCACGACGGCGAGCGTGCGTCCGCCCGGCAACTTGATAGCCACTGGGCTTCCTTTCTGCGACACCAGAGTCTGGTGTGATGGGAGAGATACACGTAGTACACGGCTCAACCGTTTCAATGGTTGACCCGCGAAACATCACGCTTTGATCTCGGAAGCACAAATGTCCGGATGCCTGTCGGCAGCAGCCGTGTGCGGGATAATCGGGCCGTTCGGGGGAACCCGCCCGCTGGGCGTGGACGAACAACACAGGGAACCAACCGGGTTCTCCAGACACGGAGGCCACCGTGCCGACCACCACCCCGACAGACGCGGCCGCCGAGGGCCGCGCCGGACGGGCACCGTACCTGCCACCCGCCACCCATCCGGTCCGCGCCCTGGTGTGGGCGCTGCATCTGGCGCTGCCCATGCTCGGACTCTGGCTGCTGCTGGCCAAACCCGACCTGAACATTGTTCTGCAGGACAACCCGGGCCATTTCTGGTTGATCGCCGCCGTCGCCGGGATCAACCTGGTTCTGGGCCTCATGATCAGCGAGGCATCGGCCAGACGGGCGGACGCGCGCCTGCTCCTGGTCTCCCTGGTCTTCCTGAGCAGTGCCGGATTCTTCCTGGTGCACGGACTGAGCACCCCGGGAATCGTCCTGGGCGCCCCGAGCCACGGGTTCGACCTGTCCCACCCGGTGGGCCTCCTCGTCGCCTCGGCGTTCGCGTTCACATCGGCGCTGCCCCTGGGGGACCGAGCGGCCGAGACCGTCCTGCGGCGCCAGATCTGGCTGCGCGGCGGTCTGGCCGCCCTGATCATCGGCTGGGGGATCGCCTGCCTGGTGCCGGGCCTGACCCCGCTGAGCGACTCGCCCCCCGAGGGCACCGGCCTGGGCGGCCTGGAGTGGATCGGGGTGGCCCTGTACGTGGTGGCGGCCGCGATGATGTTCCAGCTGCACCGCAGCCGCCCCGCGGTCGTGCTGATCAGCCTGATCACCGCCTACGCGCTGCTCGCCGAGTCCCTGGTCGCCGGGTTGTCCCACCGCAACTGGCACCTGTCGTGGTGGCTCTGGCACGTGCTGCTGACCACGGCGTTCCTCTTCGTCGCCTACAGCGCCTACCTGCAGTTCCGGCGGGAGGGCACGAGCGCCGGGCTGTTCGACTCGGTGGCGCTGTCGGCGACGGTCCGCAGGATCAGAGCCGACTACGAGGCCGCCCTGGAGGAACTCGTCGGCCACCTGCGGCGCAACCAGGAGAGCAGGGTCCCGATCGCGAACAGGCTGGCGGGCAGGTTCGGGCTCACCGAGTCCCAGGTGGCGGTGCTCGACCGGGCGGGTGAGGCGCTGGCCAACGAGCGGGAACTGACCGACAGGCTCGCCGCGCTGGTCGAGGTGGGCCGGCAGGTCCGCGTGGGCCTGCCGGAGCGCGAACTGCTGGCGCAGAGCCTCGACCGCGTGCGGCAGGCGTACGGAGACGTCCGGATCAGGCTGGTCGACGACGGCCGGGTCACCGTGAACTCCAGGGAGTACGGCCCGAAGGACTTCCCCGAGGACCGGCCGATCCGGCTGGAGGGGAAGGTCGTCCACCCCCTGACCGTGAAGGGCAGGCTCGCCGGGGCGCTTGAGGTGCCGATCGGCAGAACCCCGCAGGACGAGGCGCTCGCCGCCATGCTGGCCGGTCAGCTGTCCATCTCCCTGGAGAACGTCCGCCTCTACAGCGAGCTGGAGACCCTCTTTCGGCAGTACATGTCACCGGACGTGGCCCAGTCGCTGCTGGCCGACCCGCAGACCGCGGCGCTCGGCGGCGAGCTGGTGGAGCTGACCGCGCTCTTCGCCGACCTGAAGGGCTTCACCGGCTTCTCCGAGCGGGTGGCGCCCGGCGAGATCGTCGAGATGCTGAACCGTTACCACACCGCGGCCGTGCCCATCGTGCTCGGCAACGGCGGCACGATCGTGCAGTTCGTGGGTGACGCGCTGCTCGCACTGTTCAACGCCCCCGCCAGGCAGTCCGACCACGCCCTCGCCGCGGCGCGGGCGGGCCTGGCGATGCAGGAGGCCGCCGAGGAGATCGCGGCGGGGATGCCCGGCTACCCTCGCTTCAGGATCGGCATCAATACCGGTGAGGCGCTGGTCGGGAACATCGGCAGCCCCGAGCTTCGCGGTTTCAACGCGATGGGCGACTGCGTCAACGTGGCCGCCAGACTTGAGGGAATCGCCGACCCCGGCAGTGTCGTGATCGGCCAGAGCACCCTCGACCTGATCGGCCCCAGGGCCCGGACTCGTTCCCTGGGCCCGCTCAACCTCAAGGGCAAAGAACGACCCGTCCATGCCCACGTGCTGTCCGGGCTCTCGTAGCCCCGGGAGCCGTACGGACACGATCGAGATCACCATGAGGTGGTTATGACTTCTTCTCCCGAACCGGGTGAGTTCATCACATCGCTCACGAGCGATGAGGTAGCGGCCCTGTACGCCGCCGGGCGTCCCCGGCGCTGGGACAGGGGCGCGACGATGTTCACCGAAGGCGATGCGAGCGACTGGGTGGTCGTCCTGACGTCCGGCCGGGTCAAGGTGTCCTCGCACACCGCGATCGGCAGCGAGGTGGTCCTGGCGATCCGAGGACCCGGGGCGTTGCTCGGCGAGTTCGCGGCGATCGACGGGCTGCCCAGGTCCGCCACGATCACCGCCCTCGAACCCGTCGAAGGAGTCACGGTCCGCGACTTTCCCGCCTACCTGCGGGAGCACGGGAGAGTCGCGGTGCTGCTCATGCGGATGGTGATCGGCAAGATGCGCGACTCCGACCGCAAGCGGATCGAGTACGGCGCGTTCGACACCGCGGGCCGGGTGGCCACCCGGCTGGTCGAGCTGGCCGAGCGGTACGGCGAGCCCACCAACGGCGGGGTCCGGGTGACGTTGCCGCTCTCCCAGGACGAGCTGGCCGGCTGGACCGGCGCCTCCCGCGAGGCGGTCAGCAAGGCGTTGCGTTCCCTGCGCGACCGCGGGCTGATCGAGACGGGCCGCCGCCGTGTGATCATCCACGATTTGGAGGGCCTACGCAGACGGGCGCGCTGAGGGCGCCCCCTCCCGCGATGCCGATCACCGTCCCCGGTCCGGCTCGGGACGCGAGCCGGGTGGGCGTGCCGTGCCCCGTCACCCGAGCGCCGTCCGCTCCGGGCGTGGCCTGACGCGAGCCGCGAGCGAGGCGGGCGTGCTCTGTGACGGGCCTGGATCAAGATCAACGTACAACGTACGTCAGACTGTGAGTCATGGTCGCAATCCCCCAGGACCTGCCCGGATCCCCTGAATACCTATCCAAACTCCGCTACGCGTGGCGGGTCTGCTCGGTCACCAGCCTCGGTATGGTCATGATCGGCATCTCCGGCAGCACGCTGAACGTCGCACTTCCCACCGTGGTCAGGCACTTTCACGCGGACGCGTTCGCGGCCGGCTGGGTCCTGCTGGCCTTCCTCCTCGTCAACACCGCGACGCTGGTGTTCTTCGGCCGGGTGGCCGACCTGCTCGGCCGGCGGGAGATCTATCTGGCGGGGTTCGCCCTGTTCACCGTCGGATCGCTGCTGGCCGGGCTCGCCCCCGGCGTCTGGTTCCTGATCGCGATGCGCACCGTGCAGGCGGTCGGAGCCGCGATGGTCCTCGCCAACGGAACCGTGATCATCACCGACGCCTTCCCTCCGGACCGGCTCAGCCAGGGCATGGGCGTCTACATCGGCACCCTCTCGGTCGCCCAGCTCGCCGGCCCCACCGTGGGCGGCCTCATCGCCGAGGCCGCCGGCTGGCAGTGGATCTTCTGGGTGAACGTACCGGTCGGGCTGACCGCCCTCGTCTGGGGAGCGTTCACGCTGCGCCGGGTGCCGCGGGGGGCGCGCAGGCCGGTGGACGCGCTCGGCAACCTGATCGTGTTCGCCGCCCTCTCCGCGGCCCTGATCGCACTGTCCGAGGCGGGGTCCCGAGGCCTGTCCAGCCCCGTGGTGACCGTCGGCATGGCGATCGCGGTGGCACTGGTCCCGGTGCTGCTGCTGGTGGAGCGCCGGGCGTCGCACCCCGTACTCAACGTGCGCCTGTTCGGCGAGCGCATGCTGGCCTCCGCCAATCTCGCCTCCTTCTGCAACGCGCTGGCGCGTTCGGCGCTGATCCTGCTGGTCGCCCTCTACTTCCAGGCCGCCAGGGGCATCGACGCCGTCACCGCGGCCCTGGGCGTGCTCCCCGTCCCGATCGGCATGGCCCTGGCCTCCCCGGTCACCGGCGCCCTCGGCCGCCGGGTCAGGCCGTACGCGCTGTCGGTGGGGGGCGCCCTGATGAGCGCGGCCGGGCTGGGCGTCCTGCTCCTGAACACCGCCCCCGCCACGCCGTACTGGATCATCGGGGTCGGCCTGTTCCTGTGCGGCTGCGGCAGCGGCACCTTTCTGACCGGCAACACCACCCAGGTCATGGCCGCCCTGCCGGCGGGAAGCCTGGGGGTGGTGAACGGCTTCCGGCTTATGATCATGAATGTCGGGATCGTGCTGGGGGTCGCCCTCGCGCTCAGCGTGCTGACCGGCTCGGTCAGCGCCGAGCTGCGCGGACAGGTGTACGCGGGCACACTGTCGCGCCTCTCCCCCGTCGCCGTGGAACACCTGATGGCCGGCTTCCAGCGGACCTACGCGGTGCTGTTCTCCGTCGCCCTGTGCGGGGCCGTCGCCGCGGCACTGGCCTATCCTCGCCGCCCCCTTCAGGCGGCCGGGAACGACTGATCGGCGGCTCGGCGACGGGCTTCGATACTCGGACATGCCCCCCTACCAGCGCGTCTCCCTCCCTCGTACGACATGGCCGACATAATGGGGATGGCCCGCCGGTCAGGATGGACGTCGGGCGCCCTCCCACACCCGTCTCCTCCCCAGAAACCCGCGTCACCTCGCCACCCGGGTGTCCGACAGGAGGAGCACATGCGTTCCGTCACACGGATCGGGATGGCCACCGCTCTCATGATGAGTCCGGGCGTTCCGATCGAACCGGATGCCGTCCCCAAACCCACGCCCACGCCCAGCGCCACGGCGACGCCCACCCCCACCCCGAGCGCCACACCCACGCCCACACCCAGCGCCACCATGACGTCCAGCGCCACAGCCAACACCACTGCCACCGTCACCACCAAAAACCACCAGAAGGTGTCAATTCCCCCCATAGGGGGGAGAAACAGTATCCCCAAGGCGCTGAAGAACGTCCCGTCGCTCCGCGTCCTGCCCCCGTGGCCCCGGCAGGCCAGCCACGTCCGGATATTCGTGCACTGCCCTCCCTCGTCGAACCACGCACTCGTCGGCTCCACCGCGTTCCCTCAGAAGGGATCCACACGTCGCTACCGGGAGGTGGGGATGGGAGTGTCCAACAGGGGGCTGGCCCACCACAGCGCGTCCATCTCCTACTTCGCCCTGCCCGGACCCCACGGGGCCTGCCTGAAGTGCGTGAAGGTCACGATGAACAAGCAGACCCGGATCAGGCGGATCCGGGTGACCGGCCGGGCCTTCGCGCCGCTCTACGTACGGAGGTTCAGCATCTGGCAGTTCTTCGACTGACGATCCACCGCTGACCGGGTGCCGCCCCCGGTGGCTCTCACCTGAGCCACCGGAAAGCGGGAACGGGGGTCAAGAGCCGATCTTGCCGCCCTTCGCGTGCCAGGCGACCACGACGGACGGGCGGGGCTGTGCGGTGCCGCCGTCCGGCCAGTGGCTGCTGGGAGCCTCGGGGGTGGCACCGTTGGTCTCGCCGGGGTGTTGCACGGCCACGAAGACGCTGCGCTGGTCCGCGCTGACCAGCGGGCCGCAGGTCTCCGCGCCGACCGGCACGCTCAGGAACTGCTTGAGGTGGCCGCGCTCGGAACCGCGGACCGGCATGACGAACAGGCCGTCGTTGGCACCCAGTTGGCTGCCGTCCGTGGAGATCCAGAGGTTGCCGTCGGCGTCGAAGGCCACGTTGTCCGGGCAGGAGATCGCCGAGACCTTGGTCTTGTCGAACCCGGCGAAGTAGGTCGCGGGGTCGTTCGGATCACCGCAGACCAGCGGCAGGGACCAGGCGAAGGTCGTGGCCCCGGCGTCGTTCCGCCGCTCGACGATCTCCAGGATGTGGCCGTGCTTGTTCGCCGGGCGCGGGTTGGCCTCGTCCACCTGAGCCGGAGTCCGGTTGGTGTTGTTGGTCAGCGCCACGTAGACGCCACCGGTGACAGGGTTGCGCTCCACGTCCTCGGGGCGGTCCATCTTGGTCGCCCCGACCTTGTCGGCCGCCACCCGGGTGTGGACGAGCACCTCCGCGGCCGTCATCCCCGGTACGTGCGAGACGTCACCGGTGACCAGCGGGATCCACTCGCCCGAGCCGTCGAACTGCCCGTCGGCCGGGAGCCCGCCGGTGCCGTCGATCTCGGTGGCGGGGCTGTCTCCGGTGAATCTGGCCACGTACAGCGTGCCGTCGTCCAGCAGGTCCCGGTTGTTCCGGTCGAAGCCGGGAATGTAGCGCTTCCTGGAGACGAACTTGTAGACGTACTCGAACCGGGAGTCGTCCCCCATGTAGGCCACCACCCGGCCGTCGGCGGCCAGGGAGGTGGTGGCACCCTCGTGGGCCAGCCTGCCCAGGGCGGTGCGCTTGATCGGGGTGGAGTCCGGATCGAACGGGTCGATCTCCACGATCCAGCCGGTACGGTTGATCTCGTTCGGGTGTTTCGCCAGGTCGAACCGTTCCTCGACCCGGTCGAACCTGCGGTTTCCATTCGGGATGCCCGTCGTGGCGCTCACCCCGTACCGGGTGAGGTAGGGCTTCTGCGCCTCGGGCACGCCGTTGCCGTTGACGAAGTACTGGTTGAAGTTCTCCTCGCCGCTGAGCACCGTGCCCCACGGCGTGGTGCCGCCCGCGCAGTTGTTCAGCATGCCGACCGGCGTGGTGCCCTTCGGGTCGGCCGCGGTCTTCAGCAGGTCGCTGCCGGCCGCCGGGCCGGTGAACCTCATCTGGGTCTGCACGGTGATGCGACGGTTGTAGCGGCGGGAGCCCTTGGTGACCAGCCTCCACTGGCCGGAGGCACGCACCCGCTCGACCTCGACCACCGAGCCGCCGTGCGCGGCCATCGCGATCCTGATCTGCTCCTCCGTCGCGGCGGTGCCGTCCGTGTAACCGCGGAACATCAGGTTCTCGTCGGTGTACTCGTGGTTGACCCAGAGCAGGCCACGGTGCTGCCCCAGCTGGAAGAGCGTCACGTAGTCGCAGTTGTAGCCGAACTGCTTGGCCTGCGCGGCGGCCGTCTGGTTCTCGAAGTCGAACGCCGGAGCGCCGGGCAGCACCGGGTCACCCCAGCCCACCACGACCGCCGACAGGTAGCCCGCGGGGACCGTCACCCTGTCGTCGGTGTTCGGCGCGATGGCGGTGAAGCGCGGGCCGTCCTTCCGGCCGGGGGCCTTCGCCCCCCGGCCCGGATCGGCGACGGCCGGGAGCGCCGTACCGACCCCCACCCCGGCGACGACGGCGCCCAGGGCGCCCGCGCGCAGCACCCCGCGCCGGGTCATCGCCTCGGCGACCACGTCGCCGAAGTAGGTGTTGTCACTGGTGTTCGTCACATCGTGGGCGCACTGGTCACCGCAACGGAACCGGCAGGTGAGCGCACTGCGGCCACCCTTGTGAGGGCTCGTGAGCAGGGGCAGCAGGCGGCGCGGCGACATGTTCGCCACAGGGGCCTCCAAAAAGGGGTGGAGTCTTACCGCCCGGACGCTACGTGCGCCGGCCGAACCCGAGGTGAACGACATTTGCCGGGACGGTGAACCGTTCTCCGGCCGTCACCGGAAGCGGGCGGTTCGGCGGCGTCCTGTCGTCGGAACAGCCCGCTCCGGCGGGCATCATGGAGGGCGTGCCGCCTTACAAGCCCGACCCCGCCAAGGTTCACGCCGCCCTCGACACCCAGCTGAGCTCCCTCGACGAGCCGCCCTACGACGGTCCCACCGGGGTCGCGGCGCTGCTGGACGCCTGCGTGAGCGTGGTGCTGCGAGCCTTCGAGCGCGAGATCCGCCCGGAACGGGAGATCACCCGCTTCGCCGTACGGCATCTGCTGGACAGGCTGGCGACGGCCGCTCCCGGCCGGACCGTCGAGGTCCGGGTCCCGCCCTACGCGGCGGTGCAGTGCGTGGCAGGTCCCCGGCACACCCGAGGCACCCCGCCCAACGTGGTGGAGACCGACGCGCGCACCTGGCTGGACCTGGCCACCGGCCGTCTGACCTGGCCCGCGGCGATGGCCGCCGGTAAGGTCGCGGCGAGCGGAGCCCGCGCCGACCTGTCGGAGCACCTGCCGCTGCGATAGCCCTCGCCGTTCCCCGGCGCCGGCCTCCCCGGGGGGCTCGCCGCCCCTCAGGGGGTGGGGCGGAGCCGAACGCCGAACCTGTCCTCGATGCAGCGCTGCTGCAGCTCCGGTGGCAGGTTGGCGCAGTCACCGATCTTGCTGTAGAGCCAGCTCAGGAACACCGCGGCGATGATCAGAGTGAGGGCGCTCAGCACTATGCCCACCCACGCCCTGCCCGGGGCGGACTTCTTGACGAGCGCGACGATCCCGACGATCAGACCGACGATCGCCACCAGCACGCCGAAGCCGCAGATGACGAGCGACACGATGGCCACGATCCCGAGCACGAGCGCGGCGGTGCCGAGCCCCTCGCCCTGCCTGCGGCCCTCACCCGGATACCCCGGGTAGGGCGCGGCGCCCGGATAGGCGGGCGCGCCAGGCGGTGGGTACGGCGGCTGGTAGGGGCCCGCCGCGCCCTGAGAGGGTTGGTAGGGACCCGCCGCGGACGGCGGCTGATAGGGACCTTCCGCGGACGGCGGCTGATAGGGACCTTCCCCGGACGGCGGCTGATAGGGACCTTCCCCGGACGGCGGCTGCGGACCGGGACCTCCGTAGGGCTGCCCGGCCTGCTGAGCCTCCCCGTATCTCGGCTGCTCCCCGTAGCCGGGCCGGCCCGAATAGCCCGGCTGGGGGGTGCCGGGGGCGGGCTCCGTGGACTCGGGGGGGCGGGGCTGGGCCGCGGGCTCCTCGGCGGGCTCAGGCGGTTCGTAGCGCGAAGGCTGGGCGGGGCCGGGCTGGTCAGGACCGCCCTGGGCCTCCGAGGTGCTCTCCCAGCCGGGATACGCGGCGGGCGTGGTACCGGGCACGGGGTGCGGCGGCCGTTCCTCCGGCGAGGGCACTTCCCGCTCCCGCCCACCGGACTCCGGTGTCTCGTCCCCCTGCGGAGCGTCCGGATCGCCGGCCTGGTCAGGCGGGGGGATCTCCGGCGCGACCGGCGTGTCCGGATGCGGCGGCACCCTCGGCTCCTCGGGAACAGGGGACGGCGCCTCGCCGGGGCCGGGTACGGGCGACTCGGGATCCGGCTCCTGCCACGGCTCCCGCCGCGGATCGGGCTGGTTCGGGTCCACAGGTGTTGTCACGTCTATTCTCCCGACGCTTGGGCATGCCGGATATCTCACACTCCCCTGTCACCTGCCGACGAAACAGGCTGACACGGTAAAACACCGATGATCGTTCGGTCAGGGTGCGACATGCCACGGAACGGACCCTAGGTGCGAGCAGGGAAGAAGCCGACCTAGAATGAAGCATGTGTTGAAGGGCGACGGCCATCTGAGCCATGACCTTGACCCCCACGACCGGCCTCCGAAGGACGCATGTGGCGTCTTCGGGGTCTGGGCTCCTGGGGAGGAAGTCTCCAAACTCACCTACTACGGACTGTACGCGTTACAGCACCGCGGTCAGGAGTCCGCGGGCATCGCGGTCAGCGAGGGCAGCAGGATCCTCGTCTACAAGGACATGGGACTGGTCTCCCAGGTCTTCGACGAGTCCGTGCTCGGCACCCTCCGCGGCCACCTGGCGATCGGTCACTGCCGCTACTCGACGACCGGGTCGAGCGTCTGGGAGAACGCGCAGCCGACGCTGAGCTCGACCGAGGGCGGCGGGCTCGCGCTCGCCCACAACGGAAACCTGATCAACACCCCGGTGCTGGCCAGGCGTCTGGCCCCGGGTTCCACCCGGGCGACCACCGACACCGAAGTGCTGACCTCGCTGCTGGCCCAGGATCGCACCCAGTCCATCGACGACGCGGCCGCCGAGCTTCTTCCGCAGGTCAGGGGCGCCTACTCGCTCGTCTTCATGGACGAGCGGACACTTTACGCGGCCCGTGACCCCCAGGGCGTCCGCCCGCTGGTCCTGGGACGCCTGGAGCGCGGCTGGGTGGTCGCCTCCGAGACCGCGGCCCTGGACATCGTGGGCGCCACGTTCGTCCGCGAGATCGAACCGGGTGAGCTGATCACCATCGACGAGCGCGGCGTGCGCTCGCGGAAGTTCGCGCTCGCCGAACCCAAGGGCTGCCTGTTCGAGTACGTCTACCTGGCCCGTCCGGACACCACGATCGCCGGGCGCGGCGTGCAGACCACGCGCGTCGAGATCGGCCGCATGCTGGCCCGCGAGCACCCGGTCGAGGCCGACCTGGTCATCCCCACGCCCGAGTCGGGCACCCCCGCCGCCGTCGGCTACGCCGAGGAGAGCGGGATCCCGTACGGCCAGGGCCTGGTCAAGAACTCCTACGTGGGCCGGACCTTCATCCAGCCGTCCCAGACGATCCGCCAGCTGGGCATCCGCCTGAAGCTCAACCCGCTGAAGGAGGTCGTCGCCGGCAAGCGCCTGGTCGTCGTGGACGACTCGATCGTCCGGGGCAACACCCAGCGGGCGATCGTCAAGATGCTGCGCGAGGCGGGCGCCAGGGAGGTGCACGTCCGGATCTCCTCCCCGCCGGTCAGCTGGCCGTGCTTCTACGGCATCGACTTCGCCACCCGGGCCGAGCTGATCGCCGGTTCGCTCAGCGTGGAGGAGATCCGCGCCTCGCTCGGCGCCGACTCGCTCGGATACATCTCGCTGGAGGGCCTGACCAAGGCCACCACGATCCCTGCCGACCGGCTCTGCCGCGCCTGCTTCGACGGTGACTACCCGATCCCGATCGACCAGGACAACGTGGGCAAATACGTGCTGGAGGCCAAGCATTGAGCAGGTCAGGCAGTCAGACCGCCCGGCCGACGAGAGAGGCCCCATGACCAGCTACGCGGCCGCAGGAGTGGACATCGACGCGGGTGAGCGCGCCGTCGAGCTGATGAGATCGAAGGTCGCGCGGTCCCGGCGGCCCGAGGTCGTGGACGACGCCAGCGGCTTCGCCGGCCTCTTCGACGCCTCGGCCCTGCTGTCGTACCGGCGGCCGCTGCTCACCACGTCGACCGACGGCGTCGGCACCAAGGTCATGCTGGCCCAGCGACTGGGCAAGCACGACACGATCGGCCTCGACCTGGTCGGCATGGTCGTGGACGACCTGGTGGTCTGCGGCGCCGAGCCGCTGTTCATGACCGACTACATCGCCTGCGGCAAGGTCGTTCCCGAACGGATCGCCGAGATCGTGGGCGGCATCGCCGAGGGCTGCCGCCTGGCGGGCTGCGCCCTCATCGGCGGGGAGACCGCCGAGCACCCCGGAGCCATGGGCGCCGACGAGTACGACCTCGCGGGCGCCGCCACCGGCGTGGTGGAGGCCGACCGGATGCTCGGCCGGGACAGGGTCCGCGAGGGCGACGTGGTCCTCGCGCTGGCCTCCTCCGGCGTGCACTCCAACGGCTACTCGCTGGTCCGGCACATCATCGACCGGGCCGGACTGTCGCTGGAGGCCGAGCTTCCCGAGCTGGGCCGGACGCTGGGCGAGGAGTTGCTGGAGCCGACCAGGATCTACTCGCTCGACTGCCTGGAGCTGGCCCGCACGGTCGACGTCCACGCGTACGCGCACATCACGGGTGGCGGCCTGGCGAGCAATCTGGCCCGTTCGCTGCCCGACGGGCTGGACGCGCTGCTCGACCGCTCGTCATGGACCCCGCCCGCCGTCTTCGAGGTGCTCGCCGGACACGGCCGGGTGGCTCAGGCCGACATGGACCGCACGTTCAACCTGGGCGTGGGCATGACCGCGATCGTCGCCGCGGAGGCCGTGCGGCCCGCCCTGGCGCTGCTCGGCGAGCGCGACCTTCCGGCCTGGGTGCTCGGCGAGATCGTCGAGGGCTCCGGCCAGGCACGCTTCCGATGACCCGATGGACTTTCCTCGCCCCGGCCCGGGGCGAGGAAAGTCCCGGGTGAGTCGAGTACCACGAAAAGCGCCCCGGACCACCGGAGCGCCGCATATTGTCGACTCCCAGCGAGAGGGACACCCGGCGGCTCTGTGCTCACCGCAGGGTGCCCCGCTCACCGTCAAACCGAAACCCGCCTAGCGGCGCCCGGATGTCCCGTCGTCGCGGTCATCCTTGGAGCCGAAGTCATCGGCGTAATCGGCGTACCGATCCGCCAGCTCGTCGTAGGCGTCGTTGGAGTCGTCGTTGTGGTTGGAGTCGTCTCTGACTCCGAGCTCGTCGCGAAGACGCTCAAGATCAGTGCCACCGCTGTTGTACTTCAGCTGGCGAGCAACCTTGACCTGCTTGGCCTTTGCTCGGCCGCGCCCCATTGGCTCGACCCCCTCGTGTGGGGTCGTGCCCGACCCCTCGTCGCTAACGCACCACGCACTGACGCCACCTGACTTGAGGCGCCAGCTCTCGTTCGCCTACAACCGTACCCGTTTTACGCCCGGCTCGGTACGCCGTATGGGCGTGTGGGGCTAGTGGCCCAGCCAAATGCCCCTAATTCGCCCGACTTCCGACATTCTTCGCTCAGCCAGCCTATCGGCTGCGACAGCCGGAGGGATGCCGTCCTCCGCCGCGGTGGAGAAGATCTTAAGAGTCGTGTCGTAGATCTGGGTGGCCTTTGCCCGCGCCCGGTCCATGTTGAATCCGGCGATCTCGTCCGCGACCTGGATCACCCCGCCGGAGTTGACCAGGTAGTCGGGCGCGTAGAGGATTCCCCGGTCGGCGAGCTGCTTCTCCACGCCGGGGTGGGCCAGCTGGTTGTTGGCCCCGCCGCAGACGATCGTGGCGCGCAGGCGGGCCACCGTCTCGTCGTCCAGCGCCCCGCCGAGGGAGCACGGCGCGTAGACGTCGATGTCGGACCCGGTGAGCTCCAGCCGGTCGGCGACCACCTCCACCCGCGGGTGGCGCCGCAGCAGCCGCTCCACGGCCGCCTCGCTCACGTCGCAGATCACGACCTCGGCGCCCTCCTCGACCAGGTGGCCGACCAGGCGGTGGCCGACCTTGCCCACGCCCTCGACACCGACGCGCCTGCCGCGCAGCGTCGGCGTGCCGTAGGCGTACTCGGCGGCGGCGCGCATGCCCTGGAAAACGCCGTAGGCGGTCAGGATCGACGAGTCCCCGGCTCCGCCGTTGGCCGGCGTACGGCCGGTCACGTAGGAGCTCTCGCGGGCCACGACGTCCATGTCCTCGCTGTAGGTGCCGACGTCACACGCGGTGTAGTAGCGGCCCCCGAGCGACTGGACGAACCGGCCGTAGGCGCGCAGCAGCGCCTCGCTCTTGTCCTTCGCCGGGTCGCCGATGATGACGGCCTTGCCGCCACCGAGGTCGAGTCCCGCCAGGGCGTTCTTGTAGGCCATCGCCCGTGAGAGATTGAGCACGTCCGCCAGCGCGGCCTGCTCGCTCTCGTAGGGATAGAACCTGGTGCCGCCCAGGCCTGGGCCCAGGGCCGTGTTGTGGATGGCGATGATGGCCCGCAGGCCACTGCGCTCATCGGAGCAGAAAACGACCTGCTCGTGCCTGTTCTGGCCGGTTACCGGGCCCGCGTCCTTGTGGGACAGCCCGAAGACGTCGGTCACTGTGGTGACTCCCAGTCGTCCGTTCCCGCCGCTCCGTCGCGGCGGAGATCGCCTTCAGCGTAGCCACAAGCCCGCGGCGGGACGACTCACGCGAAGGTCTCATCACGTTCGACCGGGCGGACGCGCCGCCTCGCCGTGGTCGCCGCGGCTCCCGCGTTCGAGACGATCGGCCCCCCCGGGGGGCGGAGGAGTCACCCGGCCGCCGGGGCCGCGGCCACGAAAGCCGGTCCGGTACGGACAGCGGCCCGCCGTTCGTGACACGATGCGGACGTGTTGCCCTACGCCGCGTACCTCCGCGTCTACGAGCCACTGGTCGCGTTCACCCCCGCGGAGCGCGTCTCGTGGGCCGCCTACGCCGAGGCGGCCGACCGACCGCGCCGCGCCGGTGCCCTGCACGCCGAGCACGGCGAGGCGGTGCGGCGCCTCCTGGGGATCCCACCGGCCCCGGCACCCGCCCAGGAGAGCCCCAACGCCTATCTGAGGCGCGTGGAGGAGGTCCTGTACGTCTGCCCATGGCAGAGCAGGCTGAGGTCGTGGCTGGCCTTCTCACGCTTCCGCGGGACGACCCCGCCCAAGCTGATGGAGCGGTTCGTCCCGCCCGCCGTCGCGGCGCAGACCGCCGACGACTTCGACCGGTTCAAGCGCCGTACCGACTCGGCCGCGCTGCGCACGCACATCCGCGGCTCCACCTGGCACGTTCCGACCTCGTGGTTCGTCCCCTTCGACGGCAACGAGCGCTGGCTGGTCATCGACGGCGACGGGAGCCAGGGGGGCACGACCACCACGCGCAATCTGATCTACGTCACCTCCATGGCCCATGCCAGGCGCCGCAGCGCCCGCGCCCTGCAGATCATCAGGAGACAGGTCGGCGAGGTCTCGATCACCGCCGAGGTCGAGGACGTGGCGCGCTGGCTGGAGGAGTTCCACCCGCATTCGCTGGTCGAGCTCGACTACGGCGGCATCGTCAACCTCATGGACGACGAGACGCTCCAGGCCGACGAGTCCGTGGCGGAGCTCGCGGCGGCGCTGACGGGTCTGGAAAAAGGCGAGGAAGAACTGGCGTTCGCCATGTACCAGCGCGTCATCCTCCGCTGGCGATCAATACAACTTCTCGAATCAGCAAACTGACTCGCAAATCATCCCTTCGACCTGCGTAAGTAGGTCCGTCGATGACCGGGGATGCACCTACGAACTGAGTAGTTTGCCGTTTTCACTGCGATACCACGAAACGTGTCGCTAGAATCACCGAGCGTGACAACAACACGTGCACAAGAGAGATGAGTCACTCAAAGACTCGCCAATCGCTCTACGTGGCTGTATGGTCACATCGGGTGATGCCGTATATGGCCCAAACTGCCGCACGCAATGGCCATAGGCGGACATCCGTGACAAGCGTCAAGTCGCAGGATCGCTGTCGCCGGTCCACATGGAGGAGAGGCCGCACAAATGTCAGCTCGTACACCCGAGGCAGAGCCGCTGCTCACCCCGGCGGAGGTCGCAACCATGTTCCGCGTCGATCCCAAGACCGTGACCCGGTGGGCGAAGGCGGGCAAGTTGACGTCCATCCGCACCCTGGGTGGACACCGCCGGTACCGGGAGACCGAGGTTCGCGCGCTGCTCGCGGGGATTCCGCAGCAGCGCTCAGAGTAAGACGGGGGCCGTCACTGACCTAGGGGGATTGGTGCGCGCTCACCCTGTGAGCGCGTAGGCCACACAGGTTTATGGGGAGCGGCGTCGCCCGCCCGGCGCCGCCCCAACCACATGCCCGATGTCCTTACGCCCGATGGCTTTCCCGGAGCGTGGATCAGCTCGTCTGGTCCCGGAGCAGGTTGTCCAGCAACTCGCCGACCCGCGGATCGTGCCTGGCCGCCACGCCGAGCAGCGCCACCATGTGGTCGACCAGCATGCGCTCCAGGGCCGGCCGCTCGATGTCGCGGTGCTCCAGCCAGTCGAGGCCCGCGGTCTCGACGGAGGCGATCCAGGAACGCAGCGTGATGCGGAGCGCGGGGCCGGGCTCCTCGACCCGCATCTGCTTCATGATCAGTATGAACAGCCGGTTCCTGACCGAGTCGACGATCTCCCCGATGTCACCGCTGCGGTTGGCGGGACCACCCCTGAGCAGCGCGGCGAAACCCGCCGCGTGCTCCTCCACGAAGTCGAAGTACCGGGTGAGGCCGCCGGCCAGCTCGTCCAGCGGACGGCCGTTCTCATGGGGCTTGAGCCTTGCCTCCAACTGGGCCGCGGCGCTTTTCAGCGCGGCGACGTAGAGCTCCTGCTTGCCGCCGAAGTAGTGGTAGACCAGAGCCCGCGACGCGCCGGCCGCGGAGGCCACGTCGTCGATCGACACGTCTTCCGCGTCCCGCCTGCTGAACAACTCCAGGGCCGCCGCCATGAGCTCCTCACGACGCCGGTCCACGCTGAGCCTGCGCCGCGCCGGCCGCGCGTCACCCGCCGCAGGTTTGGCCTGTTCGGCGGCTCCGGATGTCGAACCCACACCGTGAAGACTATCGGAGTCGGTACGCACGGCGTTGAGGTCAAGATCGGAGTTCCCTACCCCGGAGGCCGTACCCCATTCGGAACTCGATCGTTTTGAGTGACAGGTGCCCATCCACCATCGCGGGGGAGAGCCATGTCAGGACCGCCGGTCAACACCACCGTCACCCGAGCCCGCGGGTTCGCCGAGCCCGTCTTATCCGACGGCTGCGGACCACGCCCGAGACCCACGATCCGCAATGTGGCCGAACGCGCCGGTGTCTCCAAATCACTGGTATCGCTCGTCCTGCGCGGATCGCCACACGTCAGCGAGCATCGCAGGCAGGCCGTGCTCCAGGCGGCCAGAGACCTCGGCTACCGGCCCAACGCGGTCGCGCGCAGCCTGGTCGAGGGCCGTACCCACCTGGTCGGGGCGCTCGTCGCCGACCTGCACAACCCGTTCTACGCCGAGTTCCTGGACGGCCTGCAGGAGAGCCTGCACGGCGACGGGCTGAGGCTCCTCATCGGCAACAGCCAGTGGGACCCGGCCTTCGAGGACGAGGCGGTCGAGGCGTTCCTCGAACTGCGCGTCGACGGGCTCGTCCTGCTCGGCATCGCGCCCACCAGCGGGACGCTCATCGAGGCCACCGGCTACACGCCCACGGTCGTGGTGGGCGAGCGCGACATCGACCTCGGCGGCGTGGACATCGTCGTCGACGACGACCAACTCGGCGCCCGTCTGGCCGTCGACCACCTCGTGGAGCTCGGCCACCGCCGAATCGCCCACATAGAGGCCTCGGGCATCTCCTCCGGGCGCTTCCGGTGCGAGGGTTACCTGGTCGCGATGCGCAGGCACTCCCTGGCCCCGTACATCATGGTCGAGGAGGGGGCCTCCAGCGAGGAGGGCGGCGCGCGTGCCGCGCACAGCCTGCTCACCCGCGACCCCCGGCCCACAGCGATCTTCGCCGCCAACGATCTGGTGGCCATGGGCGTGCTCTCCGCCGCCGCCGAACTGGGCCTGCGGGTTCCCGAGGACCTGTCGGTGGTCGGATACGACAACATCCACCGTGCCGGGACCCAGCCGATCTCGCTGACCACCGTGGACCAGCCCCGCCGCGCCATGGGCCGTTCCGCGGCCGCGCTGCTGAACGACCGGATCGGCGACCCCGGCAAGGCCTCACGCCTGCGCCAGGTCGCGCCGCAGCTGGTCGTACGGAACAGCACGAGTGCCACCGAGCGCTGAAGCGCCTGCCTGGAGCGTGACAGGACGCCCAGGCAGGCTTCATCGACTCCCCAAAATCAGGTCAACATCGCGAACGCCGGTGTGCCGCCGGTGTTGACTCTGGCCGAGACGAGGGGGGTAACAATGCGTGATCCGGAACTGGTGTCATGCGCCCAGCGGGCCGCCGCCGAGCTTGAACGGGCGTGGGCGCACTGGCGGGCCGCCCGGGGCCGCGGCGGGGATGCCGGAGCCGAGTCCGTGGCCAGTTACGTGGCCCATTCGATCGACCATCCGTGGGGGCGTCCGCGCGTGGTCCTCGGACTGGACGCCGAGGACGCCAGGGAACTCGCCTCGCTCCTGCAGAAGCAGGAGGTCGGCGAGCACGCCTGGTAACAGAAGGTGACAGCCGGGTATATATCGCGACAATGGGCTAGCCATGTCGTCGCGCCGCGTAGGTTGGGTGGTCGACGACCTACCAGGGGGCGATGAGCGTGACCGGCAGAGCACTCGCGACGACCCTTGTCCTGTGCGGCCTGAGCGCCGCCGCCTGCGGTGGCACCACCGGCGGCGCGGACCCCGGGCGAGATCGCGTCCCAGCCCCCGCGGCGGCCGCCACCGCCGCCCAGCCCACGACCGGCGAGGCGACCGGCCTGGCAGCGGGCGCGGCGAGCGGGTCCGCACCCACTCCCACCGCGGCCCGCAAGCCGTTGAGCGGCAAGATCGTGGTCATCGACCCGGGTCACAACGGGCAGAACTACCGTCACCCCGCGGAGATCAACAAGCAGGTCGACGTGCTGACCCAGCGGAAGGCCTGCGACACCACCGGCACCGCCACCGCGAACGGCTACAGCGAGGCCGCCTTCACCTGGGACGTCTCCCAGCGCCTGGACAAGATCCTCAAGAGCCGGGGCGCGAAGGTGGTGCTGACCCGCGCGAACAACAACGGCTGGGGGCCGTGCATCACCCAGCGGGCCGCGATCGGCAACAAGGCCAAGGCGAACGCGGCGATCTCGGTTCACGCCGACGGGTCGGGCCCCGCCAACCACGGCTTCCACGTGATCATCCCGAAGAAGATCGGCGGCCCGGTCGACCCGGTGGTCAAGGACTCCGAGAAGCTCGGCATCGATGTGCGCAACGCCCTGAAGCGCGGCACCGACCTGTCGTACTCCACCTACATCGGCAAGGCCGCCCTGGACTACCGCAGCGACCTCGGCGGGCTGAACCTCTCCACGGTTCCCAAGATCTTCGTCGAGTGCGGCAACATGAAGAACCCGACCGAGGCGGCCAAGTTCCAGCAGGCGGCGTTCCGGCAGAAGATCGCGCTCTCCCTGGCCAACGGGCTGCAGCAGTACCTGACCCACTGAGGCCCGCTCAGCCTCCCGCCGGACCGGCCAGGCCCAGGGACCCGAGGTTGTCCTCGGCCGGGTGGCGGCGCGCGGCCGGACCGGCCGCGAAGGCCCGCAGGATGTTCCCGGTGGCCCTGCGGACGAAGGCGGCGGCCCGTTCCGTGACGCCGTGGCCGCAGCGGGCCCCCCGCATCGCGCACACCCAGCGCATCGTGCCCGAGGAGAACACGGCGGCGCCGCTCGGCACCGTGTAGTAGGCGCTGTGCGCGACCGTGGAGCGTCCGCCGCAGTCGACCGGGGAGACGGACAGGACCTCCATCGGGCGGGGCACGCCCGCGCCGACCCGGTCGGTCTCCACCCCCACCATGCCGGGGAAGGTGGTGCCGCGCCGCACCCCGGTCCCCTTGAAGATCCAGTTACCGGGACGCCAGACCACGTAGGCGGACTCGGAGGGGAAGCAGTCGTACATCGGGCCGGTCAGCGAGCTCTCCGGCCTGCCGGTCGCGCGCCACAGGACCGTGTGGGCGTCCTCGGCGGCGTCCTTGTGGCAGACGACCAGGCGGCGGTGGCCCAGAGGCGTCGCGGCGAAGCGGATCCGCCAGTACACGGCGTTGGCTCCGAGGAAGGCGAGGTTGGTGCCGTGGTCGCGGGCCGCCTCGACGGTGCGGCGCATGCGCGCCGACCAGTACTCGTCGTGGCCCAGGGAGACCAGGCCCCTCGCCCCGTCGAGGAGGTGCGGGTCGCGGTCGAGATCCGCGCTCGTGACGTAGGCGAGCGGGACACCGCTGCGCTCGGCGACCTCGATGGCGTCGCGTTCCATGTCCAGGAAGAGCCGCGCGCCCGATGTGTCGTAGGGGCGGTCGAAGCTGACCGCGCGGGACCTGTCGGTGAAACCGCCGGGCCCGCGGTAGAGGCTGCGGCCACCCCAGTCGTTGTACGCCTGCCAGGTGGTGACCGCGTTGACGACGACCAGGCGTGCCCTGGTGGAGGTGGACCTGACGGTGAGGGGCACGTAGCGACTGCCTCCGGTGGCGGCGTCCAGCCTGATCAGGTAGGAGCCCTCCGGCCAGCCGGAGGTGTCCACCTCGGGGCCCGGCCTCCAGTGGGCGGCGGTCACCGTGCGGGTGGCGGCGATCGTCCTGGCCGGGGCCTGCCTCATGCCGGGCAGCCCGCTCGCCCGCCAGACCTGCCTGGCCCCGGCTCCGCCGTACCAGCCCATCCGGAAGGCCCTGGCGGTGTAGCGGTCGGCGGTGGTCGAGACGTACAGCCGGAAGCTCTCTCCCGGCGGCACGCTCACCCGGTCGGCGAAGCCCTCGATCTCGTGCTCGGCACCGCGGTGGCGCACTCGCCAGTCCGGGGTGCCCGGCCTGGCGTTCTCGATCACGGTGGCGCTCCGTACCGCGGACGCCGACGCCGAGGGAGTGGGCGAGGGCGGCTCCGCGGGCCGCTCGACGGTGGCGCTGCATCCGGCGACCAGCAGTATCGCCATCAGGGTCATCAGCGGTTTACGGGCCGAATGCCGGGACGTCTGGAACATGAGCAGCAGCATGTCCAGCCGGGCGGTCCCCCGCGGTTCTCCCTCGCCGGACTTGGGTGGTTCTTGAGCTCATGATCCGGGTCGGCAAAGTAAAAGGCTTATCCGCCGATGGGTTTGGCATGATGCGAACCATGACTGACCTCCTGCCGCTTCCTGCCGCGTACACGCCTGTGGACGGCTCCCTCGGGCTCTCCCCCGGAGTCGGCGTCCGGGGCCCCGCCGAGCTGGTCGACGCGGTACGGCTCGCACTCGCCGTACTCGACCCGCGTCCGGACGAGGCGGGTGTGATCAGGGTGGAACCCGACGCGTCGCTCGGCGCCGAGTCGTACACCCTGGACGTGACGGCCCAGGGCGTGCGGATCGCGGCCGGAGACCGCGCCGGGGCCTTCTACGCGGGCCAGACGCTCAGGCAGCTGCTCCCCGCCGCGGCGTTCCGCACGGTGGCGAGGACGGGCTGGAGCGTCCCCCTCGGCCGGGTGCGGGACGCACCCCGGTTCTCCTGGCGCGGGGCGCACCTGGACGTGGCACGGCACTTCATGCCCAAGCGCGAGGTGCTCAGGATGGTCGACCTCATGGCGGCGCACAAGCTGAACCGCCTCCACCTGCACCTGGTGGACGACCAGGGCTGGCGGGTCGAGAGCCACAGGCACCCGCGGCTGCACGAGGTGGGCTCGCACCGCCCGCGCACGGTCACCAGCTACTACCGGGAGGACCTGACCTTCGACGAGGTGCCGCACGGCGGCTACTACACGCTGGACGACCTCGCCGAGATCGGCGCCTACGCGCGGGCCCGCGCCGTGACCGTCGTGCCGGAGATCGACGTGCCGGGACACGCGTCGGCGATCCTCGCCGCCCATCCCGAGCTGGACGCCCGCGCCACCGGGGGCCGGCGCCCCGAGCCCTTCCGGGTGCTGGAGCGCTGGGGCATCTCCCCCGCGATCCTGTCCCCGCTGCCCGGCACCGTCGACTTCCTGACCGACGTGTTCGACGAGATCCTGGAGGCGCTGGGCGAGACCCCGTACGTCCATATCGGCGGGGACGAATGTGTGCTCGACGACTGGGCCGCCTCCCCCGAGATCGTCGCCTTCCAGGCGGAGCTGGGGCTGGGGAACCTCACCGACCTGCACGCCTGGTTCCTGCGCCGGCTGGCGGACGTGCTGGCGACGCGTGGCAGCCGGGCCTTGGTGTGGGACGAGGCGTTCGTCAGCGGCATGCTCAGGCCCGACACGATCGTGATGCCCTGGCGCGGCCCCGGGGTGGCCAGGCGCGCCGCCGCGGCCGGGCACGACGTGGTACAGACTCCGGTCTTCCCGCTGTACTTCGACTACGCCGAGGCCGCGTCCGAGCTGGAGCCGGTGGCGATCGGCGACACGATCACCGTCTCCGACGTCGCGGCCTTCGCCCCGGCGCCGCAGGAGTGGACGGCCGGGGAGCGGGAGCGTGTGCTCGGGGCGCAGTTCCAGCTGTGGAGCGAGCGGCTGCCCGACGGGCGCGCGGTGGACTACCGGGCCTGGCCCCGGGGGTGCGCGCTGGCCGAGGTCACCTGGTCGGGCTCGGCCGGGGCCGGGTTCGACGCCCGGCTGGAGACGCATCTGGGCCGCCTCGACGCGCTCGGCGTCGAGTACCGGCCGCCGACCGGCCCGCGTCCCTGGCAGCTGGGCGGTACCGGCCATCGGCGGCACCGGCCGGGGGTCGTCAGGGCGGACGAGGCCATGAGGCATCTGGAGGAGAAGACCCACGACGCCGACTCGACCCGGCCGAGCCTCTGACCCCGGCCGACCGGGGCGGAGGAGCACCGACCGCCCTGGTCTGCCGGATGGGACCGGCGGCGGATCAGCCCGCCACCTGGTAGCCAGCCTCCTTGATGGCGGCGCGGATGGCCGCGTCGTCGGGAGAGTCGCCGGAGACGTCGACCCTGCCGGTCGCGAGGTCGACGTCGACACCGGTGACGCCGGAGACCTCGCCGACCTCCTCCTTGACCGAGCTCACGCAGTGGCCACAGGTCATGCCGGTGACGGTATATGTGATCACGCTCATCGTGCCTCCAATGCCCCAGGATTACCTACCCAGGGTATATCGCCTCCCGGGGCGGGTGGATCAGGCCGCGGTGCGGCCGATTATCTGCCGGAGGTCCACCACGCCGTGACGGCGGAGCCTGCGGGCGAGTTCGCGGTTGACGCGATGCGCCCAGAGGGGCCCCTCGTAGATCAGCGCACTGTAGCCCTGAACGAGCGTGGCCCCGGCGAGCAGGCGTTCCCAGACGTCGTCCACGTCCTCCACGCCGCCTACGGAGACGAGCACCAGGCGGTCGCCCACCCTCGCGCGCAGCCTGCGCAGCACTTCCAGGGACCTGGCCTTCAGCGGCCTGCCGGACAGGCCGCCGCTCTGCTGGGCCAGGTCACGCTCCGCGCCGGTCAGCGCCTGCCTGCCGATCGTGGTGTTGGTGGCGATGATGCCGTCGAGACCGAGCTCCAGGGCCAGGTCGGCGACCGCGTCCACATCGTCGTCCGCCAGGTCGGGCGCTATCTTGACCAGCAGCGGGGTGCGCTTGGGGGTGGCGTCGGCGACCTCCTTCACCGCCCGCAGCAGCGGGCCGAGCAGTTCCACGGCCTGGAGGTCGCGCAGCCCGGGGGTGTTGGGCGAGCTGACGTTGACGACCAGGTAGTCGGCCAGCGGAGCGAGCTTTCTGGCGCTGGTCACGTAGTCGTCGACGGCCCCCGACTCGGGCACCACCTTGGTCTTGCCGATGTTGACGCCGACGATCGCCGGAACGCCCCTGGGCCTGCTCAGCAGCCGGGCCGCCGCGGAGGCTCCGGCGTTGTTGAAACCCATCCTGTTGATGATCGCCCGGTTTCCCACAAGGCGGAACAGCCGGGGCCGGGCGTTGCCCGGCTGCGCGTGGGCGGTGATCGTGCCGACCTCGACGTGGCCGAAGCCGAGCGCGGACACGGCCTCCACACAGCCGGCGTCCTTGTCGAAGCCGGCCGCCAGCCCGAACGGGCCGGGGAAGTGCACGCCGAAGGCCTGCACGCGCAGTGCGGGATCGCGCGGCGCGAGGCTGCGGTGGAGCAGCCTCTTGACCACGGGCATGACCGAGAGGGCGCGGAGCGCGCGCACCGTCAGATGGTGCGCGTCCTCCGCGTCGAGGCGGCTGAGGACCTGCGAGAAGACGAATCTGTACATCACCGATCAGGTTAGTGCCGACTCGCGCCGACCAGGTCACCGGTGTGCCTGATCAGCGGGCATTCGCCGGGTTCAGCCCCAAGACGTGAGCAGGATCACCGCATCTCTCCGGCTCCCTCACCGAGCAGTTCGGCCGCGAGGTCGGCGACCCGGCGACGGCTGTCCCTGGCCTGCTTGCGCAGCCCGGTGAAGGCCTGGGTGGCGGTCAGGTCGTGCTTTCCCATCAGGTAGCCGATCGCCCGCTCGATGACCACGCGGTAGTCGAGGGCGTACTGGAGCTGCTCGGCCAGCGCGCTCTTCTCCTCGGCGGCCATCGCGGCGGCGAGCAGTTGCTCGATCACGTCCGCATAGCCGTAGAGGGCTTGAATGTCCGACTCATCCCACTGGTAAACCGTGGCCTGGTAGACGTTCAACGTACCCACCGGCTCGCTGCCGAGCCGGACGGGCACCCCTGCCACCGCCCGCACCTCCAGGTGGAGCCGGTCGGCGAGCTTCGGCCAGCGCGGGTCGACACGCACGTCGCTCGAGGTCACCGCACAATTCTCTTCAAACGCGGAAATGCACGGTCCCTGACCAAGATGGAGCTGCGCGCCCTCAAGACTCCGCCCCGGGTCGTCGGTGGCGACCAAATAGCGAAGATCCTTGCCCTCCTCCGCGAACATCAGCCCCGCACCCGAATATCCGAACAGCGAGTTCACCACGTCCACGGCACGCTCCAGCTGATGGACTATGCCTATGGCGGGCGAGGTCGTCCTGAGCTTTCTCAAGCTCGCGACCAGCGCTTCCGGATCAATGTGAGTCATATGCGGGGCGCCTTTCAGCGTCGACCTGGTTACTTGACATGCACACTACGACTGCCCAGAAATAGGAGATCTATTGGCCAGCGCCTGGAGAACCATCACCATGAGCTCGCCGAGGCGTTCCCCGGCCCGGACTTTCGCGGGTTGCCATTCATGGCTCATCCGGTCGTAGAAATTCAGGGTGCCGATCAGCCGTTCCTCGGTTCGCAACGGCACCGAGAGCACCGCGCGGACCTCCGAGACCCGCGCGGCCACGCCGGGGAACCCGAGGGGCCTGGCCGCCCTCAGGTCGTCGACCGTGACGTCCTCCCCCCGGGCCAGGCTCTCGATGGCCGGCCCGGAGCCGATCTGCTCCTGGATCAGCTCCAGGCGCCGGCCGTGGTCGTCGGAACCGCCGATCGCCCGCAACCGGTCGTGGTCGTCAATCAGCATGAGCGCCGCGCCGTCGGCGCCGAGAACGTCGGCCAGCGCACCGAGGGTGCGATCGATGAGCCGGGAGAATTCGAGGACCTGTGTCATGGGCGGGCTTCCTCCACGTCGAGGTAGCTCCGCGGACACAGGGCGGAATGATCTGCGGATCAGAGCCTAGTGCTGCCCGATGACTCCGGCCAAGCGGTTCCTTTCCCCGGCCGCATATCGCCGTCAACACATCGTCAAGCGTTCGGCAAACAGAGATCGGCAGGGTGGACCGCATGAACACCCTGTCACGTTCGGCCATCGCCCGGCGGCGGCGCACCCTGGCGCACACCGTGCTCCGCGACCTCACGGAAACCGGTGACGTCACGGTCCCTGTCTGGTGGGAGGAGGAGATCCAGCGGGAGTTCGGCGGGCTCGGCGGGTTTCTGGCCGAGCTGAGCCGGCAGTGGTGGACCGCCTACGCCGCACACCTGGACGCGCTGATCGAGCTCGGCGTCGACGACCCCTCCCAGGCGTGGGACGACGTCGCGGCACAGATGCCGCGGCTGCGGGCCGTCCTCGACGCCTACACGGACGAGGCGTCGCTCGCCGAGGCCGAGCGACGGCACTGCGACGTCCTGCGCTGGACCACCCGGCGCGAATCCAAGCCCGCGGCCTGAGGCTTTACCCGGGGTGAAAAGAATATTCACCGGAAATCGGGTAGCCATGAACGATGGTTCGATCTGTCCAAGGTGAGTCACCACCGCACGGAAATCCCGATGATCACTCCGCCGACCTGCGCCTGGGCATACGCCTGACGCTGGCGGTGGTGGCAGTGGCGATCTTCACGGTGCCGTTCGTGGTCCTGCTCGTACTTGTGAAGACCTCCTCCTCACCGCTCAGGAGCTTCGACGAGGGCATCGCCCTCCAGCTGCACGCCCAGGCACTGGAGCACCCCGGCTACACGGCCTTCCTCAACGTGGCGACCGAGGTGTTCGGCCCCTGGACATGGCGTGGGCTGGTGCTGCTGACCGCCGCCTGGCTCTGGTACCGGGGCGCGCCGCGGCTGGCCGTCTGGGCGGTCGCCACGATCACCTTCGGCGGCCTGCTGAACCTCGCGGTCAAGGGGATCGTCGACCGCGCCCGGCCCGACCTGCCCGATCCGGTGGCCTCGGCGCCCGGCGCCTCCTTCCCCTCCGGCCACGCGATGGGCGCCGCGCTGGGTGCGTGCATCCTCGTGCTCATCCTGCTGCCCTTCCTGCGGACTCCGGCCTCCCGGATCGCCGCCTGGATCGTCGCGGCGGTCATCGTGGTGTTCGTCGCCTACAGCCGGGTGGCGCTCGGCGTCCACTGGACCAGTGACGTCGTCGCCGGGGTCGCGCTGGGCGTGGTGGTCGTGGTGGGAACGGCCGTGGGCTTCGAGGCCTGGCGCCGGGGAGAGGGCCGCAAACCCGTCGAACCGCCCATGGAAGGCATCGAACCCGAGGCGTTCCGGTGAGGCCATTCGGGGTAGCTGGCGCGCCATGTCGAAAATGTCGGTGGACTTCAAAGGCGTGACGCGCCTCATCCTGGTACCGCTGGCCATCATGGCCGTCCTGACGATCGGTGTCGGACTCCTCATCACCAAGGTCCTGCAGACGACGACCCTCGTGGCGAACGATCAGGGGGTCAACGAGCAGCTGGCCCAGGGCCGCACCGCCTACTGGAGTTCGATCACCGATGTGATGTCGGGCCTGTCCGACACCCCGGTGATCATCACTGCGACCGCGTTGCTCGTCATCGGCTTCCGGCTGGTCTTCAGGCGCTGGAACGAATCGATCTTCCTCGCGCTGGCGGTCTTCTCCCAGTCGGCGATCTTCCTGCTGGCCACCGTCTTCGCCCAGCGCAAGCGGCCCGCCGTCGAGCATCTCGACCCCGCCCCGCCCACCTCCAGCTTCCCCTCGGGCCACACCAGCGCCGCTGTCGCCTTCTACTGCGGCGTCGCCCTGGTGCTGACCGTCCACACCCACCGCTACAAGATCCTGAACGTGCTGTGGTGGCTGGTCGGCCTGGGCGTCCCCCTCGGCATCGGCTACTCGCGCATGTACCGCGGCATGCACCACCTGAGCGACGTGAGCTGGGGCTTCCTGCTCGGCCTGGTCTGCATCGCGGTGGCGGCCAACGCGCTGCTGTTCCGCCCGGTGGTGCGGGAGAGGGAGAAGGCCCCGAGGCCATCGGGAGCCGCCCGGTCGTACCGGGAATCAGCCGGGGGGTGAGAGAGACATTCCCCACCCACGGGGTCGCTTCACATGAGACCGTTATGAAGCAGCGTCACCAAGTCTCACACCTGTCACTTGGGGTCGCTCAATGATCGCCCTGCGCTACGAAGTAAGATAGAAACCCCAATAGGGAGATTCACCTCTCTCCGGCGGGGCACGAACAGCCAGCCGGCCGGACAGAGAGACGTTCGACGGCTACCCTCAAGGAAGGAAGCCGGTCCATGGATCATCAATCCGTCGTCTGCGCCAAATGTACGGGCGTTCTCCTCGCCACCGACTCTCGCACCTACACGGCGCAGCGGGGTCGCCTGATCCTGACCAACGGCTACTGCGGTTGCCCTGCCACGCAGGCCCCTGCCGAGCAGGTCGCCGAGCAGCAGCCCCAGCCCGTCGCGGAACAGCCCGTGTACACCCCTCAGCAGAACGCGCAGCCCGCAGGCCAGAACTCGATGGTGGTCGCCTAGCGACATCCCCGGAGGGAGCGGTCGCGGCGTCGGGGGGCGTGCGCGACGGCTCGGCCACTCAGCGGCCCCGTGTGTTCAGCCGCTGAGTCCCCAGGCCAGCACCACCGACAGACCGCTCGTCGCGAGCAGGCCGACGAGCACGACTATCGCAATCACCCGACGGTTCATACCCGAAAGCCTAGCCAGGCCGTTCGGGTGCTCTCGTACGTCCGCGTGCGGTCATGACCGCCGCTACGTCGGCCAGGCGGTCGGGATGAACTGCTCTCGCTCCGCGCGGATGATGTGGATCACCGCGTTGATGAGTGCCAGGTGGGTGAACGCCTGGGGAAAGTTGCCGAGGTGGCGCCCGGTCACCGGATCGATCTCCTCGGCGTAGAGTCCGAGGGCACTGGCGAAGGAGAGGACCCGTTCGCAGAGCCTGCGGGCCCGGGTGTACTCCCCGATGTCGACCAGCGCCGAGACGAGCCAGAACGAGCAGATCGTGAAGGTGCCCTCCTCGCCCGACATGCCGTCGTCCGTGTGCTCCGTCCTGTAGCGCAGGACCAGGTCGTCGGCGGTCAGCTCGTCGGCGATGGCCAGAACGGTGGCGCGGACCCGGGGGTCGCTGGGCGGCAGGAAGTGCACCAGCGAGACGAGCAGGAGTGACGCGTCGAGAGCGTCGGTGTCGTAGTGCTGCTTGAACACGCCTCGCTCGCTGACGCCGTTGGCGCACACGTCGACGTGGATCTCGTCGGCGATCGCCTGCCAGCGCGTGGCCAGCTCGAACTCCTCCCTGAGCAGGGCGAGCCGGGTGCCCCTGTCGATCGCCACCCAGCACATGATCTTCGAGGAGGTGAAGTGCCGCGGCTCTCCGCGCACCTCCCAGATGCCCCGGTCGGGCTCCTGCCAGTGTCTGATGGCCGACTCGACCTGCCGCTTCAGGACGGGCCAGATCCGCTCGTCCAGGCGGTCCCGCGACCGGGTGTGGATGTAGAAGGAGTCGAGGACGGCGCCCCAGACGTCGTTCTGGCGGTGCTGGTAGGCGTCGTTGCCGATCCGGACGGGCCTGGCGCCCTCGTACCCGTGAAGATGGTCGAGGATGTGCTCCTCCAGCTCGCGCTCGCCGTCGACGCCGTACATGACCTGGAGCTCCTCGTCCCGTTCCGCGACGTCGGCGATGAACCAGAAGAAGTCGTCTGCCTCCCAGTCGAAGCCCAGCGTGTAGAGGCCCCAGAGGGCGAGGGTCGAGTCCCTGATCCAGGAGTAGCGGTAGTCCCAGTTGCGGCTGCCCCCCGGGGTCTCGGGCAGGGAGGTGGTCGCCGCCGCGATGAGCGCGCCCGTCGGGGCGAAGGTCAGGCCCTTGAGGGTGAGTGCACTGCGCTCCAGGTAGCTCCGCCAGTGGTGGTCGGGAAAGTTTCCCCTGGCGAGCCAGTGCTGCCAGTGGTGGGCGGTCCACACCAGCCGCTCGTAGGCCTCCGTGAAGGTGTACGGCGGCTCGTGCATCGTCCACGACAGCGCGCAGAAGCGCGTGTCCCCCTCCTTGAGGAGGGTGCGCGCCGTCGCCCGCCCGGCCTCGAACCCCAGCCGCAGGTCCGTGGTGAGTTTGAGCTCCAGACTCTGCCCCGCCGCCCTCGCGACACCCTGGTGGTAGCCCCTGTCGGTGTACGACCAGCGGGCGGGGATGCGGCCGTAGTCGAACATCGGCTCGCAGCCGAGCGTGACCTGTGCCTCCCCGCTGACGCAGCGCACCGTGCGGAGCAGCACATGGGAGGCGTCGTAGTCGGTCGGCGCCCTCCGATGCGTGTGGGAGAGCTCCTCGTGGTGGTGCCAGGGTCCGACCAGGAGCAGGTCGCGCACGATGATCCAGCCGGTGGGCGTGCCCCAGCTCGTCTCCAGGATCATGGTGCCGGGCAGGTAGCGGCGCGCGGCGGGCACCCTCATGTCCGCGGGACCGAACCGGAAGCCTCCCGCGCCCCGGTCCAGGATGGCGGCGAAGACGCTGGGGGAGTCCATCCTGGGCAGGCAGAGCCACTCGACGTTCCCGCTCGGCGCGACCAGCGCGGTGACCTCGCAGTCGGACAGGAACGCGTACTCGGCGATGGGCGGGAAAGGGGAGGGGCCGTGCGGCGCGCTCATCGATGGATTCGCGGTCATAAGCCCTTTCCTCTCCTCGGCCGCCCTGCTGGGAACGGCTGTCACCTGCCGGACATATCCGCTCGTCACGCCCACCGGTTCCGAGATTTCCGGCCCGCGGCGGGGAACCGGGCTGTCCGCTTCGCCAGGCCCCCCGCCCGCCGGCCCCCCGGGTCAGGTGGTGGTCTCCACCATCTCCTGGAATTCCCCGGGAAGCTGTGCCAGAACATGGTGGAAAACCCCACACCCCGCCACGGTGTGAACGAAGTCCCTGTATTCCATGTCGTCCCCCTCGACCGGCTAGCCTTCCCGGTCGGTGCGAGAATGAACGCCCAGGTCACGACCTGTGTCCACTTCCCGGGGGAGCCGTCTACCTCGCCCCGGCGCGGTACTCCTGCGGGCTGACCCCGCGTACCCGTTTGAAGGCCGTGCTGAGCGCGAACGAACTGCCGTACCCGACCTGAGCGGCCACCGCGCCGACCGTGGCGTCGGTCTCGCGCAGCAGGTCGGCGGCCATGGCCAGCCGCCAGCCGGTGAGGAAGGCCATCGGTGACTCGCCGACCAGCTCGGTGAAGCGACGGGCCAGGGCCGCGCGGGAGACGCCGGCCCCGGCTGCCAGGGCGGCCACGGTCCAGGGGTGGGCGGGGTTGTTGTGCAGCATGCGCAGGGCCTTGCCCACCACGGGATCGCTGTGGGCGCGGTACCAGGCGGGGGCCCCGGCCTCGGGACGGGAGAACCAGGCCCGCAGGACGGCGATGAGCAGCAGGTCGAGCAGCCGGTCCAGAACGGCCTCCTGACCCGGCTCGTCCTTGACGATCTCGTCGGCGAGCAGCGGGATGATGGGGCAGCTCCAGGCGCCTTCCGGCAGGACCAGCAGCGTGGGCAGCGCCTCCAGCAGACGCCGGCTGATCTCCCCGCGCATCTGGTAGGCGCCGGTGAGGATCACCGCCGACCCGTCGGGGCTGTTGCCCCAGGTGCGGACGCCCAGGTCCATCGCCTGGGCCAGGTCCCGCCCGTCGAGGGTGGTGCAGTGCTGCCCGGGGTGGATCACCACCTGGGGAGGCGTGGCCGGGTCGTCGGCGACGGTGTAGGGATCGGGACCACGGATGATCGCGACGTCCCCGGGCCCCAGGCGCACCGCTTCGCCGCCGTCGGGGACCACCCACGCCTCGCCCCGCACCATGGCCGCCAGGGCGAGCGGCGCCCGATCCCGGATGCGGAGGGACCAGGGCGGGCTCAGGATCGAGCGGAGCAGGAACGCTCCCCGGGCTCTCGGCCCGTCCAGGAGGTCGGTGAGTGCGTCCACGGATTCACCCTAGACGCTGAAACATGGAATCGAGCTTCTCAGCCATGGACCGTCTCACCGTTACCCGGTTCACTGACGGTATGAGGGAGCCCGGGATTTCACCGGCTACACGCACGAGGCCACCGACACCGGCGTCTGGGGCGGCCGGCGGGGCGCACGGGCGCCGCCCCGCTCGGGTTCCCGCCCCCGGCGGGGGCGAGCGTGTCCGATCCCGCTGGAATTTCGACGACGGTCATGGAGGATGTGATGTTGATGCTGTTCCGGGGCGTCGCGCTGGTCGCGGCGACGATCACCGTGGGGCTCATGGCGGGCCTCTTCTACGCCTACACCTGCTCCGTCATGCCCGGCCTGGGCCGGACGGACGACCGGACCTTCGTCGGCGCCATGCAGCGGATCAACGTGGCGATCCTCAACGGCTGGTTCGCCGTCTGCTTCGGCGGCGCGCTGGTGCTGACCGTCCTGGCCGCGCTGCTCCACCTGCACCGGGAGGGACGCCCCATGCTGCCCTGGATCGTGGCCGCGCTCGTCCTGTACGCGGTGGTGCTCGTCATCACCATGCGGGTCAACGTGCCGCTCAACAACGCGCTCGACGCCGCCGGGGAGCCCGACGGCGTCGCCGACCTCGCGGCGGTGCGCGAGCGGTTCGAGGCGGTGTGGGTTCGCTGGAACCTCGCCCGCACCGTGGCGTGCGTCGCCGCCTTCGGCTGCCTCACCTGGGCCCTCGTGCTGTACGGGCGCATCGGGCCGCCGGGCGGCTCGTGACAGACGCACCGTTCGAGCCCGTGGCGCCGCCGCCGATCACCACAACGTCCATGGTCTCACCGGGCAGTACGTCGCTCGCGTAGCGGGAAGTCCGCACAGACATGTCGCACCCTCTCCTCGTGCGTGGCCCCGGCCGTTCCGGGCCTTCCGCACACGACGTTAAACGCGCTTTGCGGAAAAGGCATATGATATTGCGTATGACGCAAGAAAATGGAGAGCTGGACGGCCTCGTACGCAAACGCATCCGCGCCCTGCGGGTCGCGCAGGGCTGGTCCCTGGAAGAACTGGCCACCCGCGCCAACCTCAGCCAGTCCTCACTGAGCCGCATCGAGAACGGTCAGCGCCGCCTCGCCCTGGACCAGCTCGTCACCCTCGCCCGAGCCCTGGACACCACCCTCGACCAGCTCGTCGAGACCGCCACCGACGACGTCGTCACCAGCCCGATGATCGACGGCGCCCACGGCCTGATGCGCTGGCCGGTGAAGGCCGACCCCGGCATGAGCGTGGTACGCCAGCGCATGACCGAGCCACCGCCCGACAACCCCGCCCGCATGCGCGCCCACCCCGGCCGGGAATGGCTGGTCGTACTCTCCGGCACCGCGATCCTCATGCTGGGCCACCGGCGCTTCCGCCTCGAGACCAACCAGGCCGCCGAGTTCCCCACCATGATGCCGCACGCCATCGGCGCCGAAGGCGGGCCGTGTGAGGTTCTGGGCATCTTCGACCGCGATGCCCGCCGCGGACACCAGCGCGACACCCCTGACATCCGCGAATGACGGCGACGCGCGCCCTCGGCACGGGTGCGTCTTGCGCGTCGGGCACCGCCACACGCTGACATCTTGCGTATTCCGGGAGCCGTCCTGCCGGGTAAGCAAACCCGGCTTACGGTGACGACATGACCCATGGACACCCGCACACCAGCCACCACGGCGCGCAGCACAGCACGCAGCACGATCACCACTGGCAGGACGACGCCGACCAGGCGGAGATCCTCGACCTGGACGCGGAGATCCTCGCCGAGCACATCGCCGCCATCACCGCGTGGCTGCCCCTGAAAACCAGCCCGCGCCGGATCGTCGACCTGGGCTGCGGCACGGGAGCGGGCACCTTCGCCCTGCTGAACCGTTTCCCCGAGGCCCACGTCATCGCCGTCGACGCCTCACCCGGACACCTGCACCGCCTGCGGAAGAAGGCATGCGCCCAGGATGTGGACGACCGGGTGCGCACCGTGCAGGCCGACCTCGACGCCGCCGACTGGCCCGATCTCGGCACGCCGGACCTGGTGTGGGCCTCGGCCTCGATGCACCACATGGCCGACCCCGGCCGCGCCCTGCGCAACGTCCACGACATGCTCCCGTCCGGCGGCCTGTTCGCCGTCGTCGAGCTGGCCGGGTTCCCCCGTTTCCTGCCGGAAGGCGCCCCCGAGGACCGGCCCGGCCTGGAAGAGCGCTGCCACGCCGCGACCGACCACTTCCACGCCGAACACGTGCCCTACCGCGGCGCCGACTGGGGACCGATGCTCACCGCCGCCGGGTTCACCCTCGACGACGAGCACACCATCACCGTGAACATCGACAGTGCCCACAGCGAGGCCATCGGCCACTACGCCCTGAACGCCCTTCGGCGCATCCGCGGCGCCGCCACCGAAGCGCTCCCGGCCGAAGACCTCGCCGCGCTCGACCGGCTGCTCGACACGGACGGCCCCCACAGCGTCCTGCGCCGCGACGACCTCTCGGTACGCACCGAACGCACCGTCTGGGCCGCACGCCGCACCTGACCCTCGACGACCGCGTTCCGCGCCGTGGCCGCCGAGGTGCCGACACCCCTAGTGTGATCCGCCGCGCAGCAGCTCGACGATCGCGCCGATGTCGGCGCCCTCCCAGCCGCGCTCGGCCGCCTCCTCGTAACGCCGCTCGACCAGCCGGGCGATGGGCAGCTCAAGGCCGCTCGACTCGGCCAGCTCGGCGGCGAGCCGCACGTCCTTGGCGGCGAGCCTCGTCGTGAACCACCCCCGGTGGTCGCCGGCCAGGACGTCGTCGATCCGGTTGTGCAGGGCGGGCGCGACGGTGGGCCACTGGAAGAGGAAGTCGTGCAGCAGCATGTTGTCGAGGCCGGCTGCCTGGCTCGTGGCCGTCACCTCGGCGAGCACCGCGATCCCGGACATGAGCAGGTAGTTGTTCAGCAGCTTGAAAGCGAGCGCGGCACCGGGGTCGGCGCCGCAGTAGGAGTAGGAGGCGAAGGCCTCCGTCCACACCGGTTTCAGCACGTCGACGAGGTCGCGCTCGCCGCCCACCAGGACCGTGGCCTTCCCCTCGGCGACGGCCGAGGGACCGCCGAGCACGGGGGCCGCCACGAATCGGCCTCCCGGCACCAGGTCTCGTATCTCGCGGGCCGTGGCCGGGGCGACGGTGCTCAGGTCGGCCACGACCGGCCTGGTCGACTCGATCGGACCGGCCTGGACGAGCTGGGCCATCACCTCGCGGACCGCCCGGCCGTCGGCGAGTGACAGCAGCACCGCCTCGGCCGCCCGCGCCGCCTGGCCGAGCGAGGCCGCCTCGACGGCGCCGAGGCTGACCGGCTCGTCCGCCCGGCCTGGCGTGCGGTTCCACACCGTGACCTGGAAACCGAGCCCCAGCAGCCGCCGGGCCAGCGCCCGCCCCATCATGCCCATCCCGAGCACGGCAACGCGCATAGGTCATCCCCCCTCCACGTCATTATGCTCACCGGGGTTCCGGCGGCCGTGCCGCCACGCGGACCGCCGGCCACTCCACCGGCGGTGGCCTCAGAACGGGTAGACGTGGGTCTCGGTGGCCTTGACCGACGCCCAGATCCGCTGCCCGGGGGTGAGGTCGAGGTCGGCGACGGCGGCGGGGGTGATGTCGGCCGCGGCGGCGATCGGCCCGGCCAGGTGGATGCGGACGCTGTCGCCGTGCCGTTCGACGCCCTCGATCGTGGCCTGCCAGAGGTTGCGCGGGCTGCCGTCGGGGCGGGTCCGGTACAGCGCGACCGCGCTGGGCGGGAAGGCGACGAACGCGGGGCCCTCCAGATGCTCGGCGACGCTGAAGAGCACCTCTCCGACGGAGACCTGCTGTCCGGCGGCGGTGCCCCGGTAGAGGTTGAGGCCGACCAGGCGGGCGACATAGTCGGTGCGTGGGCGCCGGGCGACCTCGGCGGGGGTGCCGTGCTGCACGACGGCGCCGTTCTCGATGACGACCAGGCGGTCGGCGAGCACCATGGCGTCCAGCGGATCGTGGGTGACCAGGACCGTCGCGCCGCCGAAGTCGGCCAGGTGGCGGCGGAGCTGGGAGCGGATCTCCAGGCGGGTGTGGGCGTCCAGGGCCGCCAGCGGCTCGTCCATCAGCAGCAGGCGAGGCTGCACGGCCAGGGCGCGGGCCAGGGCGACGCGCTGGGCCTGACCGCCGGAGAGCTGCCGGGGTCTCATCGTGGCGTGCCCGGCCAGTCCGACGCGCTCCAGCCAGGCCGCGGCACCGCGCCGCGCCTCCGTCCTGGAGGCGCCACGGCAGCGGGGCCCGAAGGCGACGTTGTCCAGCGCGGACAGGTGCGGGAAGAGCAGGTAGTCCTGGAAGACCACGCCGATCGGGCGTCGTTCGGCCGCCATGGTGTGCAGCGCCTCGCCGTCCAGGCTGATCCGCCCGCCGGACAGGGCGGTGAGCCCGGCCAGCGCGCGCAGCGCCGTGGTCTTGCCCGCGCCGTTGGGGCCGAGCAGGGCGACGACCTGTCCCGCGGCGACCTCCAGCTCGATGTCCAGGTGGAAGTGTGACCTGGTGACGACCAGATGCGCGCTCAGGGTCACGGGGCACTCACCCACCGCTCGCGCAGACCGGCCAAGATGATCACCGAGACGGCGAGCAGGACGAGGCTGAGCACGATCGCGGCCTCGGGTTCGGTCTCCAGGGCCAGATAGACGGCCAGCGGCATGGTCTGGGTCCGGCCGGGGAAGTTGCCGGCGAAGGTGATGGTGGCGCCGAACTCACCGAGCGCGCGGGCCCAGCACAGCACGGCTCCGGCGACGATTCCGGGGGCGATCAGGGGCAGGGTGACCCGGCGGAAGATGATCCAGCGGGACGCTCCCAGTGTCGCGGCGGCCTCCTCGAAGCGCAGGTCGGCCGCGCGCAGCGCGCCCTCGACGCTGATGACCAGGAACGGCATGGCGACGAACGCCTCGGCGACGACGACTCCCGCCGTGGTGAACGGCAAGGTGACGCCGAAGGTGGCGTCCAGCCACTGGCCGATCAGGCCGCGCCGCCCCAGCACGAGCAGCAGGGCGACGCCGCCGACCACCGGGGGCAGCACGAGGGGAACCGTGATCAGCGCCCGCACCAGGCGGCGGCCGGGGAAGTCGACACGGGCCAGCAGCCAGGCCAGTGGCACGCCGAGCAGCAGGCACACCAGCGTGGCCAGGGTCGCGGTCACCAGCGACAGGCGCAGCGCCTCCAGCACGTGGGGCTCGCCCAGCCTCTCGACCAGCGTGGACCAGGGGGCGCGTACCAGCAGCCCGGCCAGCGGCAGTGTCAGGAAGACCATGCCGGCCATCGCGGGCAGCACCAGCACCCAGGGCAGGCGACCCGCCACCCCACCGGAAGAGGCGCCCGTCACGTCACGTGCCCTGCCGCTCACCTGGCTGTCAGCTCGCCGTACGGGCGTGGTCGGGGATCTCCACCACGACGTTGGTGGACTTGATCACGGCGACCGCCATCACCCCCACCTCCAGGCCCAGCTCGTCGGCGGCCTGGCGGCTCATCAGCGACACCACCCGGTAGGGGCCCGCGGCGATCTCCACCTGGGCCATCACCGCGTCCTTGATCACCTCGGTCACGATCCCGCGGAAACGGTTCCGCGCCGAGGAGAGCCCGGAGCCGTTCTCCGACTCGATCCGGGCACGCGCGAACGCCGCCAGATCCGCGCCCGCCACCATCCGGTGACCGTGCTCGTCCCGCCGGGCCGCGAGCCGCCCGGCGTCCACCCATCGGCGGACGGTGTCGGGGCTCACCCCCAGCAGCGCGGCGGCCTCACTGATCCGAAACGTCGTCACACCAATCACCATACCTTTGCATATGCGGGCCTTTATCCCCATATCTCATGGCAGGCGCCTGCCCCGGGGTGGGTGCCCATGATCTAGCACCTCATCCTCGCCCTCCACGGAAGCCGGTCGAGCCCTCCCGCTCACCCGTCGTCGTGTTCGGCGATTCCCCGCATGCTTCCGGGGGGCCGAAACGCTCGGCGGGAGCGGACGGGCCGCTTCGGAGGCCCTCGTCAGTCACCGGTCAGAACGGTTCCGAGGCTCAGCGCGAGCCGGCGGGCGAGCCCGGTGTTGCGGCGGTGGCCGAGCCGCTGGACGGCCGTTTCCAGAGCCTTGCGCTCACCGACGACGACCACCCAGGACCGCGCCCGGGTGATCAGGGTGTAGAGCAGCTTGCGGCGGAGCATGACGCCGCCGGACTCGGTGACCAGCGGCGCGACCACGAAGGGATACTCGCTGCCCTGGGAGCGGTGGACGCTGATGGCGTACGTGTGGGTCAGCTCGTCGAGCTCGCCGAAGCCGTACTTCACGATCTGCCCGTCGTCGGTGCGGATCTCGACGAGCCGCTCCTCGGGGGTGATGGCGGTGACCGTGCCGGTGTCCCCGTTGAAGACACCCTTGTCGTAGTTGTTGCGGATCGGCATGACCCGGTCGCCGACCCGGAAGACCGAGGCGCCCGACCAGTGCTCCGCGACCCCCTCGCGAGCCGGGTTGAGCCGCTCCTGGATCATCCGGCCGATCTCGGCGGTCCCGGTCAGGCCCCTGCGCATCGGGCACAGCACCTGGACCTGGTCCGGACTCACCCCCTGCTTGCGCGGGATCGCCACCGTCGCCAGGTGCATCACCCGCTCGGCGACCTGCTCGGGGTCGTCGACCTCCTCGAACCAGAAGCCCCCGCCCCCGGGGGTCGGAGGCACCTCTCCGGCCCGGATCCGGTGAGCGGCCCTGATGATCCCGCTCCCCTCGGCCTGGCGGAAGACACGGGTCAGCCGGATCCGCGCGATCTCCTCGACACGCAGCAGGTCGGCCAGCACGCTGCCGGGGGCGATGCTGGGTAGCTGATCACTGTCGCCCACGATCAGCAGGTGGCTGCCCACCGGGATGACCGCGGTGAGCCGGGTGGCCAGGTGCAGGTCCAGCATGGAGGCCTCGTCGACCACGATCAGGTCGGCCTGTGCGGGCGTCTGCTCGAACAGCGCGCCGCTGTCGGGGTCCGGCTGGTGGGCCAGCATCCGGTGCACGGTCATCGCGGGCATGCCGGTGAGCTCCGACAGGCGCTTGGCCGCCTTGCCGGTCGGCGCGGTAAGGGTCACCGAGCCGCCCATCGCCTTCGCGGTCGCCGCGATGGTCCTGACGGTATGGCTCTTCCCGCAGCCCGGACCGCCGGTGATGATGGACACGGTGCTGGTCAGCGCCATGTTCACCGCCGCTCGCTGATCCTCGTCCAGCCCGGGATCCTCTTGGAAGGCGCGCATGGGCAGCGTCGAAGTGGCCTGGATGAGCCTGGTCAGCTGGGCGGTCAGGGTGAGTTCGCGGCTGTGCGTCTCCTTCAGGTACACCACGGCCTGCCCCCGGTCGTCGGGCGACACCTCGACGACCACCCTGCGGTCGGCGACGAGGGCGTCGAGCGCCCGGCGGACGAGGTCGTGGTCCTGCTCGACCAGTTCGGCGGACTGGGTGACCAGCGCGATCAGCCGTACGTAGCAGTGCCCGTCGCGGCCGGCCGCCGTCTCCAGCCTGTCCAGGATCGCCGCCTTGATCCGCTGCGGGCTGCTCTCGGAGACCCCGGAGCGCAGGGCGATCCTGTCGGCCGTGGCGAACGCGATGCCCCTGACCTTGCCGATGAGCCGATACGGGTCACAGGTGAGGATGTCGCCCGACTCGGCGCCGAACACCTGGTAGATCCTGGCCGCGAGCAGCGGGCTGATCCCGAACCCCTGCAGGGTCACCATCAGCTCGGCGATCGCCTTCTGCTCCTGCCACGCGTCGGCGATCTGGGCCTGCCGCGCGGGGCCGATGTTGACGACCTCGGTGAGCCGTTCGGGCTCGGTGTCGATCACGGTCAGCGTCGTCTCGCCGAAATGGCTGACGATGGCGTGGGCGAGTCGCGGCCCGATACCCCGGATCAGACCGGAGCCCAGATAGATCCGGATGGCCCTGACCGTGGCCGGGACCAGCCGCTCGCACGCCGTGACCTCGAAACGCCTGCCGTGACGCGGATGCTCGCCCCAGCCGCCGATGAGCCGGAGCGTCTCCCCCGGCTGGACCCCGCCCAGCGCCCGGCCGGAGGCGACGAAGCCGGGCATGCCCTCGGCGCTCATCCGCGCGATCGTGTACTCGTCCTCCCGGACGTACACCAACTGCTCGACAGACGCCTCCACGACAGAGAGCCAACCCTCCTCTTCACCTCACCCTTCGCGCATCAGACTAAGGCGTCATGCCCCGGGCATCGCGCGGCCGGCGAGGCGGACCAGGGTCGCCGTGCTTTTGCCGCTCTGAGGGCTCCTGCCTGAAAAACGCGGGCATGCCGCGTCACGTACCCGCACGGAGTGTTTCCTCACCCCGTGCGGCACGTCTTCGACAGCACGGCGGCCCCGGACCGGGGCTACCGTGCCCGCTCAGAAGTGGCCGATGCCGGCCGAACTGGAGGTCAGCGCCCAGCGGTGCGGCAGGGCCGTCTCCACCTCCCGCATCTGCGCCTTCAACCCTTCGATCGTCCGGTCACACAGGAGCACCGGCTCGGGGGTCGTCCAGGTGGCGATGGCGTGGAAGAGGCGGCTGCCGGTGCCGTACAGGACGGACCAGCCGGGCCAGGCGATCTCCAGCATCGCGGCCTCGGCACGGGCCTCGTGGTCCCAGGTGTAGTGGGGTACGGGAGCGGCGGCCAGGCCGTCGCGGTGGCGTCCGCGAGGGCGAACGGGTCGTCGCCGGATCACGAGATCACCTGCCTGGCCTGCTCCTGCGCCTGCTGGGCGATGGCCTCCTGCCGGTCGGTCTCGGCCCGCAGCGCCTCCAGACTGTCGGCGTCGACCGTGCGCTCGGCTCCGGCATGGAACGCGGCCGGGGAGAAGGGCTTCTCCCGACTGGCCCACAACCGTCCGGCATCGCTGAGAATCAGCCGCCAGCCGGGAATGGTGGTGGATTCCGGGGTGGCGGACCTACCATCGTCCATTGATTGGATCTCCATCCGATCAAGGGCCCGTCTGTTCGTTGGTAGCGGAGGACGGGCCCGCTTCATGTGGTGGGGAAAGGCGTGGAGGGGTGTGCCGTACGGGCCAGGTGGCCGGTACGGAGACGGGGTGATCGCTACACGGTGCAGGACACAGACGGCCGGTCGCCGGGGACGGGGCGCAAGGCGACGTACGGCGCCGAACCGGGACGCTCTGAGGTGGACGCGCGCAGGGCGAAGGCGGCAGAGCTCCTGTCTGGGCGACGGCGCCGATACGGCGGGCACGACAACCGTGGCCTGCTCGGAACAACGCTGGACGGGTACCGGCGGAACCACCTTGGCCGGGGCCACTGAAGCGGGCGACTCGAAGCAGGGCAGGGAGCGGTCCCCAGTACGGCGGGCCTCCAAGCGCGTAGCCATCAGATCTCCGGAGGGCTGTGCGTACTCGTGATCGGCGGGCTGGTCGGGGCAGCCGTGCGCGTAGGGGGCGTGTCCGCAGGCGGCACACCCCATAGGCATCGGCGGCGCATCCAGAAAGCAGCCGCAGCCACTCGCCGTGGCCCGGTCGAGAACCGGAGCACTAGGGTTGTTCACGGATCAGGACTCACTTCCTGCTCAAGGGCCCGTTGTCGGTGGGCAATACCGATGGCGGGCCCGATTTCTGTTGATAATTTTGCTGGCCTACTTGCCTGTTGGCCAGCAGGCGAACTGGGGTGCAGGCCTAGTGGCATGGTGTGATGCCCATCGACCCTGATTCCTATGAACCCCTGTACCGTCAGGTCGCCGGCGATCTACGCTGGCGGATCACCAGCGGTGCCCTGCCCCCTGGCCAGAGGCTCCGGTCGGAGCCTGATCTGGCACATGAGTACGGCGTGGGAGTTGACGCGCTGCGTGATGCTCTCGCGGTACTCCGAAGTGAAGGCCTCATCCGGACAGTGAGCCGCGAGGGTTCCTACGTCCGTGAGCAGACAGAGCCGGCCGTGGTCCACGTCGAGGGTCCGGCGCGAATCCGGGTGCGCCTCCCGACTCTGGCCGAGCGGAAACGTCTGCGACTGGCAGAGGGAGTGCCCGTCCTGGTCGTGGACGACGGAGAGACACATGTCCTGGCAGCATATGAGACAGAGATCGAGATCTCGTGACGTGCCATGTGCAACCCCCCTTTCAGGGCTGCGCCCTCTGGGCCTCCTATGATGGCGCGGGAATCCCACGAAGACAATCACATTTAATAAATGACCGATAAGTCCATGCGCCGGGAAGATCAATGCGGAAAACTATCCGCATGAAGCACTCCACCGTTCGGCTGCGCCGCCTGTCACGCGAGCTACGCATATTGCGCGCGACCACAGGAATGACGACAGAAGCCGCCGCCGAACAGCTCGGCTGGTCGCGGAGCAAGCTAAATCGGTTCGAAACAGGAAAAGGCGCACCAACACCTGCCGATGTGACAGCGATCTGCCACCTGTACTGCGCGGAAGCGGCAACCACCGAAGCCATGGTGCAACTCACCCGCGAAGTCGCCCGACGCGGCTGGTGGACGGCTTACTCCGATGTGTTCACCGGGTCGTACGTCGAGTTCGAAGCAGCAGCCAAGACGATCTGCCACTGGGCACCACTGGTAATCCCCGGCCTGCTCCAGACCGAGAACTACGCCCGAGAGATCATCAGAGCAGGGCACCCGGATCGGCCTGACATCGAACTGACGCGCCGCGTCGATGCCCGCATGCAGCGCAAGACCACCTTGCTCGGCACCCATGCCCCGATGTTGCACGTCCTCATCGGCGAAGGTGTCCTCTACTACCCGGTGGGCTCAGCCAACGTCATGGCCCATCAGCTTGGCGAAATCCTGCACGCTATGGACCAGCCGAACATCACCATCCAGCTCCTCCCATTGAAGGCCGGCGTTCATGGCGGCACGGAGGGAGCCTTCTCGGTGCTGTCCTTCGGCGACGACGATCCAGATCTGGGCTATGCCGAATGCCCAGCGGGCGAGGTATACGTTGAGGACAACGAGCAGATCCGGCGACTTGTGCTGACATTCAAGCGTCTTACCGACGCGTGCCTGTCCCCCGAAGAGTCCGCGGCATTCATCGCCGCGACGAGGAGCAAACATGATCTCCCCTGACCTGTCCAGCGCCACATTCCGCAAGTCCACCCTCAGTGGACCCAACAATGATTGCGTCGAGGTGGCGACCAACCTTCCCGGCATCATCGCCGTACGCGACAGCAAGAACCCCTCCAGCCCCATGCTGACCTTCACCCCGGCCGCCTGGAGCAACTTCCTGACCGGCATCCGTAACGGAGACATCTGACCGGACACCGAGCGCCACATGATCGGCGCCATCCGGTCGTGCGGCAACACGAGCCCTCATCGAGCACCTGGTGTGGTGTCCACGTACGTTCGCCGGGTTCGACAGCACACCGTCTCAGAGATGACTTCGGCCAGGACCGTCCCGGACGCCCGGAAAAGGTTCGTGGTCACCGCACCAGACGATCGCTGTGACTTGTATCCAAGCTGCCCGAGCTGACTTCTCGATCGGGCGGGTCAAAAACCTAAACCGTAAAAAACAGATACCTTGCCCCCTCCTGCCACTCCGGGCAGGCTGTTCACCTTGTCCACGATCGATGGGACGAGCGCCTGGTCGTCAAGTTTGACATAGTAGCTCTCGTAGTACTCATCCAACGGCTTGGGCTTGGCATCGTCGTCCTTGCCCCGAGAATCGGGATTCACCACGCGCGACAACAGGGTGTCGAACTTCTTGGACATCCACATGTTATGCGCCTGACCCGCGAAATAGATGCGCTTGACGCCTTTTATTCTCTTCAGTAGATCCTCGATCATCTCTCTCTCGCCGGCCGTCGCCCTGGCTCGCCCCTCGCAATATCCCGGTCTTCTGCTGTTGTCACACAGGATGACGGCTATATCGGCCTTACCCTCCCAGAAAGGGGTGGGTATGACACGGGCAATGTAGATACCGGGCAGTGCCTTGATCGCCGAGTCGAAGGCAGGTGCGTCACTCCACCGATGTAGTCTTCCAGTGAATGCCTCTGGCACATCGTTTTCTTCTATGACCCCCGTCAGACCGGGAGCGTCCGCCAACATCTTGGCCAGCGCCTCTTGTTTACTCTTATAGCGGAGATCTAAAATCTGCGGCATCTGCCGTAGTCTCTTTTCGATCGCGCGTCTCTGCACCGGAGTCGTTTCCTTGCCTCCGCAGGCGTCCGAAATGCCGCCCTTGATGCACAGATGAACGAAGAACTGGCCACCTTCCGGCCAAGGACCGACCGGGGCCGCGAGGATTTTCGGGAACCGGTCTGCCTCGGCAGCCGAGGTGCCGAGCAGGAGAGCTGTCATCGCTACAAAAACGAGAAGTACGCGGAACACAGGGGCAACTATGTCAGAAAATCCTAATACACCCATGCAAAACTCTAAAAGGTCAACACCAGCCCCACCGTCCGTAGAAGAGTTCACGTCCATGTCGTAGTCATCGCCGTGCTTCTCTCCCGCCGCGTCCAGGAACCCCACCGAGAGCTCAACGTCCTTTGCGTCGGCGGACTTGGTGAAGCAGTACACCCCTTCGCCGTCATCTTCCGGAGAGGGCGTCCCCCCATCCTTGAACGCGATGTCTCGGTAGAAGGACAGCACGTCGGCTCGCAGACCCGAAGAGCGGCAGGTCTGCCAGACGGTCGTTATCCGGTCGTCGTTTTCACAAGAGCTGCGGCATTCCTCCCGTGGGGGGAAGCTCAGCGACGAGCAGGCGCGTGGACGTCACCGGTAACACCAGCGCCGACGGCACCCGCCTCCAGCTGTGGGACTGCGTCGGCGGCGCGAACCAGAAGTGGACGGTCTTCTGACCTGAGTGTCGCGGACCTGCCCCGTCCAGCCGACGGGACAGGTCCGCGGCCTTTTGTTGCCGGCTCGCCGGTACGGTGCCCCGCCACCGCATTCCTGGACGGCCTGACGATTCCGCGGAGTGCGCTAAGAATCTAGAATCACCATTGTCGTCAGGCACAACGGCGACAGCCCCGAGTCGTCAGGATCCCCACGATGCTGAAAGCCGGTCCGTCCCAGGAGGAGATCCGCCGGCACAATCTGGGCACCCTGCTCCGGCATGTTCACCTGGGCGGCCCGATCTCCCGCACGGTGCTGGCCGACCGGATGGGCCTGAACCGCAGCACGATCATGGCGCTGACCGCGGAGCTCACCTCGGCGGGCCTGGTCCGCGAGGAACTCCCCACCGACACCCGCCGGGCGGGCCGGCCGTCGCTGGTGGTCCGGCCGGAGTCCGACCGGGTGTACGTGCTGGCGTTCGACGTCGCCGTGGACCGGCTGGTCGCCGCCAGGGTCGGGCTGGGCGGAAAGATCCTGGACCGCAGGGAGGCGGTCCGGACCCGCGCCGGGGCCGACCTCGACGACGTGGTCGAGGTGCTCGCCGGGCTGGCCCGCCGGATACACCGCGAGGCGGCTCCGGACTCGGTCTGTGTCGGAGTCGGCGCGGCCTACTGCGGCATGATCCGGCCCGGTGACGGGATGGTGCGTTTCGGGCCGAACATGGGCTGGGTGGATCAGGCCTTCGGTGCCGAGCTCGGCCTCAGGCTGGGGCTCGGACTGCCGGTCTCGGTGGGCAACGAGGCCCACCTGGGCGCGCTGGCCGAGCACGAACGCGGGGTGGGCATCGGCTTCGCGAACCTGGTCTACCTGCACGGGGATGTCGGCGTGGGCGGCGGGATCATCGTCGGCGGCAAGCTGCTGGACGGCGACGGCGGGTACGGCTGCGAGCTCGGACACATGATCGTGAACCCGTACAACGGGCGGCCCTGCGGATGCGGCTCGCGGGGCTGCCTTGAGGCGGAGGTCGGCGAGCAGGCCCTGCTCGACGCCGCCGGCCGGGCCTCCGAGCTGGTCGGCCACGACGGCATACGGGCCGTGGTGGACGCCGCCGACCACGGCGACCTCGCGGCTCAGAACGCGCTGGACCGGATCGGCGACTGGCTCGGCATCGGGGTGGCGAACCTGATCAACCTCTTCAACCCCGGATTGGTGATCTTCGGCGGAATGCTGCGTGACATCTACCGGGGCTCGGCGGCCCAGGTCCATCGCCGGGTGGCGGCCAACGGGCTGCTGATCTCCCGGGAGAAGGTACAGCTCCGCACCTCGGCTCTCGGGAACGACGTCACCCTGATCGGCGCGGCCGAACTCGCCTTCTCCGAGATACTGGCCAGCCCCCTGGAAGTGCTCGCCCGTAAGACGTCATGACCAGGCGTTCTCGCTGACCGTCGTACCGGTCGAGCCGCTGCCCGCGACCTCCCGGGGAACCGGTCGGCCCCATTTTGTAACAGACCCTTAACCACCATATGGCCCATGTCCCGATTGACTTGGCAGTCGGCGACCCACCACCGCACCTGAGCATCCGCACGACACCCCCACCCGATCCGGGTCGAGGCTCACCCGCCCGCTCCGGCCGCGTTTCGAGGACCTCTCTCACCCCCGACATCCCACACATGTGCGGAAATACCGTGGGCACAACTGGTTGACAACCATACATTCATGACCAAGACTAACTGAAAGTTTGCAATCAACGGTCGATGGCCGGTTATCCAAGAGCGCTCCCGAAAGAACAGAGCGGGAAGCAGCATGCGTTTCTGATGCCAATTCGTCCGTGGTTAGAAAGGTTCTTTTCAGCATGTCCTCAAGAGACTCGCAGTCCCCCACGGCCTGGAGCGCCAAGAAACGCGTTTTGACGCTCGCGTTGAGCGTCGGACTTCTGGGAAGTCTCAGCATTCCGGCGGCCACCACCACCTTCGCCGAGTCCACCGACATCGCAGCAACCGCCCAGTTGCTGGCAGCGCAGTCAACGACGCTGCCCAGCGGCCGGACCACCTACCGGACGATCACCGACTACAACGACGAGATGCTCGCGCTGAGCAATCAGCACCCCGACCTCGTCAAGCACATCACGCTGCCGCACAAGACCCGCCAGGGCCGCGAGGTTTACGGCATCGAGGTGACCCGCGACGTCAACGCCTCCGATGGCAAGCCCGTTCTGTTCATGATGGGAATACACCACGGGAACGAATGGCCCTCGGGTGAGCACACCCTGGAATTCGCCTACGACCTGGTGAACAACTCCGAAAAGGACCCGAAGGTCAAGCGCCTGCTCGACCAGGCGCGGGTCATCTTCGTCCCGGTCGTCAACGTGGACGGGTTCGTCATCAACCGGCGCACCAGCTGCGGCATCTCGCCGACGTGCGCCAGCAGCGGCGGAGTCGACCTCAACCGCAACTACCCCTTCGGCTGGGGCAGCAACGCGGGTTCCAACGTGACGAACCGCGGCCCGGCGCCGGCCTCCGAGCCCGAGATCCGGAACATCATGGACCTGACCACGAACAACCAGGTCACCGTCCTGATCACGAACCACACCTCCGGGCACACCCTCCTCCGTCCGCCGCTGGAGAAGCGCGCGGGCGACACCCCGGACGAGGCCGTCTACGCCGCCCTGACCGACGCGATGGCGGCCAAGAACGGCTACACGGGCATGAAGTCGGGCTTCGACTACGAGACGACCGGCGAGACCCCGGACTGGTCGTACTACGCCACCCGCGGCCTCGGGTTCACGTACGAGATCATGAAGACCCAGTCGACCAACAACACCTACCCCGAGGTGATCGAGGACTACCTCGGCACCGGTCGCTACGAGGGCAAGTCGAACCGTGAGGCGTTCATGGTGGCCCTGGAGTACGCGGCGGACCCGGCGGGACACTCCGTGATCACTGGCAAGGCGCCGAAGGGCGCGGTGCTGACGATCACGAAGGACTTCGACCTGTGGACCGCGCCGATCCGGCAGTCCAGCACCGTCCTCGACCCGCCCCAGGCGGTCCCCACCCACCTGGAGTCCAGCCTGATCGCCCCGACCAACGGCAAGTTCACCTGGCACGTCAACCCGTCGGTGCGGCCGGTCCCGGCCTACACCGAGAACGGTGTCGTCGCCACCGGCCCGGGCAACTTCCTCCAGGAGAGCTGGACGCTCACCTGTGCCCGCCCGAACGGTGAGGTCCTTGAGACGGTGAAGGTCACCGTCGACAGGGGCGAGCAGGTCGATGTGCGGCTGCAGGAGTGCAAGACCCGCTTCAACGGCAACGGCCCGAAGCACTGAGCGTGCCCCGATAAGCCGGGCGGTCCCCTGTGGGGGGCCGCCCGGTACCGCTTTCGCCCCACACTCTTGAAGTCATGCGGCCAAAACCCGATCACCTTGCCCGCCGGGCGGTGAGAATCATCGCTGGGTCCGTCACTCCACGGGGAAGGGAAGTTCAGGAATGGGGCACGCCAGGGAGACCGGCCAGCCGCTCGCCGTGCCGGACGCGTCGCGGATCGCCGCGAACCTGCGCGGGCTCTTCGACGATCACCGGCTCTCCCCCTCACAGCGCCGGATCGCGCGCTACCTGCTTGAACACGCGCAGGAGGCCGTCTTCTTCACCAGTGCCGACATCGCCGAGCGGGTGGGCGTCAGCCAGCCGTCGGTCACCCGCTTCGCCGCCGCACTCGGATTCAGGGGGTTCCCCGAGTTCCGGGACGCGCTTCGCTCATCGGTGTTCGGCGGCGTACAGCCGGCGCCGCCCGCGGAGGACCTCAACGAGATCCAGGAACTGGTCAACTCCGAGATCCGCGACCTTGAGCGGCTGCGGGACAACCTCCGGGACCTGCGTCAGCTTCGCGAGGTGGCGGGTCAACTGGCCAGGTCGCGTCCTCTCCTCGTGATGGGACTGCGGATCTCCGCACCGCTGGCGCACCTGTTCGGCCATCTCGCGGAGAAGGTGCTCCCAGACGTACGGGTACTGGACATCGCGGGCTCGATCGCGGAGGACCGGCTGAGCCGGGCGGCGGAATCCGGAGCCGAATGGGTACTCGCCATCGGGCTGCCGCGCTACCCGCGCGAGCTGGAACAGGGACTCACCTGGGCGCGTCGGGTCGGGCTGAAGATCGCCCTCATCACCGACCAGCCGGTGGGCCGGCTCACCGAGCTCGCGGACGAGGTCCTGCTCGCGCCGGTGAGCTCTGATTTCGCCTTCGACTCCCACGCCGGTCCCACGGTTCTGTGCACCGCGCTGCTCCACACCATGCTGGACACCCTGGCCACCGAAGGACAGACCCGGCTGGAGTCCTTCGACGACAGCGCGACGGAACGCCAGATCTTCCTCCCCTACTGAAAGGCCCCTTTCCGGCGTACCCGGGCTACCCCCATTGCGGTTAGCAGGTATGCCGGGACTGTCGTTGGCATGGGGCCCGAATGGGTGCTGCCAGCGCAGACAACGGGCGGCGGACGCGGCATCGTAGAGGGCGAAAGCAGCTCACCGGACCGGAACATCGGAGCCGGTGGCCCTCGAAGACTCTCCTGCGATCGTCAAGGATCGAGGTAATGGTCATGTGCCAGCACCAGCCTCCGTGCCCGCCCGCAAACGCCCTTGATCACGATGCGGCCCGCCTCGTGTCGTTCCACCCGGAACAGGGATGGGGATTGCTCTGCAACGGCGTGGTGCTGTTCGACGACACCGGCGAGCTGCTGCCCGATGGGCGCAGCGTCCCCGCCCAGAGGTGGTCCTATGCGCAGGCGGCCTGAACTCGCGTGCCGCCGGGGCCCCGCAGCTGAGTATGTGAGGCCCGGCCGGCCGGTCACCACGGTCCGGCTACGGCGGCTCCTCCACGGACTCGGCGAGCCCGCGGCCCGAGCCGTCCGCGCGGCGCGCGTCCGGCGGGCCTCGTGGACGCTGTCGCCCCACGTCTCGTCGACTCCCATGGCCCGGCGTCTCGTCCGCGCCCAGCTCACCGACTGGGGATACGACGGAGAGAGCGACATCGCCGAACTGCTCATCAGCGAACTGTTCACCAATGCCCTGCGTCACGGGCGGGGAGCACCGATCATCACCCTTTCCCTCCGGGAAGGCACGCTGCGCTGCGAGGTCGAGGACGAGAGTCCGGCTCCGCTCCAGGTACGCGAGGCACCCGGCACCGACGAGAACGGCCGCGGGCTGCTCCTCGTCGACACGCTGTCCCGTTCCTGGGGCACCGGCCGCACGCGCACGGGGAGGCCCGGAAAGACCGTCTGGTTCGAGTTGCCCGCCCATCCGGCGTACCAGGCTTTTTGACCGGCCATCCGCGATGATCCTCGGCGGAAGCCGGGAGCCCGACCGGTAGCGATCACTCCCGCGGGCGAGGGCATCCCAGTGATCGACAAGCCGTTCTTCAGGATCGGATCCTGACCTCGTTCCTGGGTTCCGCGCCTGACGCGACGCGACAGGCACTGGTCCCGGGCATACGAGCGACGATGAGGAGCGAGATCTTGACGACGTTCGGAACCTTCTCCCGAACGTCGGCCGGCCGAGCGGCGCGCGTGCCCGAAGTCGGCAAGCACGGCAGGGGTGATTCGCTGGTCGCTCTGCACACCGGGGCCTCCGAGGAGGAAGCACTCGTCGCAGCCCGGAAGGCGTTGCTCGCCATGCGAGCCTGAGCGGCAGCCTCCCGCCCCGACGCCTCGCACCGCGGCACGGTCGCAGCCGACGATGTCCTCCCCGCATGACGAGTTCCAGAGTTCAACCGGCGGCTATCCGCCGGTCAGATCCACGGCAATCTTCGTCGGGCACGCTCGAACACGTGACCCACATCCTGAAAGCCGCACTGTCGGTTGGCACAGTCGCCGCCGCCCTGCTCGCCGCCTCCCCCGCGACGGCCTTTCCCGCCGTTGGGCATCGGGGCGATCCCGCGGTCGTGACGACGGACAACGAGACGCCCGCCCTTTATGACGACGAAGAGGGAGGCAACGCCTCCGGTGACGACCCCGCCATCTGGGTCCACCCGAAGGACTCCCACAGGTCGATCGTGATCGTGACCGCCAAGGAGGGGGGCCTGCGCGTCTACGACATGAGATCCCGGGAACTCCAGTCACTGGCCGCGACCGAGGCCCCGCGGGCCGACACGGCCAAAGGCCGGTACAACAACGTCGACATCGCCTACGACATCACGCTCGCCGGCCGCGTGGTCGACGTCGCGGTCGTCTCGGACCGCTACAACGACCAACTCCGGTTCTTCGTCATCGACCCGGCCGGCGCCGCGGCGCGTACGCCGCTGACCGAGGTCACCGCGGCTGATCAGCGGTTCCTGTTCAACCCTGACCGTAAAGCCGTCGACGAGGAGCACACGGCGTACGGACTCGCCGTCTGGCAGCCGAAGCGCGGTGAGACGTATGCCGTCGTCACCCAGGAAGGTGCCACGACCCTCGCGACCGCGCGCGTCGTCGAGGTCGACGGCAGGCTCGGCTACACGAGCGTCAAGAAGCTGACGATGCCGAGCACCTTCAAGCTGCCGGACGGTTCGACCTGGTCCCCGTGTGCGGAGCCGGGCGTACTGCCGCAGTTCGAGGGTGTCGCGGTGGACCAGAAGTCGGGCGTTCTCTATGCCGCGCAGGAGGATGTCGGCCTGTGGCGGCTGCGGCTGCCGCTCGGCTCGGGCGGGCAGCCGACGCTCATCGACAAGGTCACCGACTTCGGCATCCACGACGCCTACGACGAGGAGTCCGAAGAGTGTCGGCCGATCGACCCGAAGGCCAAGGGCTTCGGCGGCAACCGGCTGACCGCTGACGCCGAGGGCGTCGACATCTACTACGGCCCGGGCTCGACCGGATACGTCATCGTGTCGAGCCAGGGAGACGACACGTTCGCGGTCTACGACCGGCAGGGCAAGAACGCTCCGGTGGGCGGCTTCCGGGTCAAGGGCGCCAAGGGGGCCGACGACGTCAACGGCTCCGACGGGCTCGCCGTGACGAACCGTCCTGTCGGTGACTACCGCCGGGGCCTGCTGGTCACGCACGACGAGCCGGAGAGCGGGCCCGACGTCGACGACGAACGTGACGCCACGAACTTCTCCTACGTCTCGTGGGGTGAGATCGCCGACGCCCTGTCGCTCAAGGTGACCACGAAGGCCGGAAACGACCCGCGGTTCCGCTGAGGCGGACCGCCACAGACCGATCGCGTGAATCAGGGACGCTCTCGGCTGACAAAGATCTCAATCGGAACGCCTCGGGGCATGGTCCTCCGAGGCGTTTCCGTTTTTCCGCTCGGTCGATCCCCGGTGGCCCCGGAACACGATCCATCCGGAATCTCCGCGGCACCTCAGGCGAAGCCCGCCGCCGCGTGGGCCTGGAAGCCCTCGCTGAGCCGTCTCCATGGATGTGCCCCCTGCCGCCCCGTATGCGGCGAGCGAGAAGAACGCAACCGTTCGGCCCGCGCACTCGAAGACAAGGTCAGGAAGAACCCGGCTCGGCTCGCAACACGCCGAGCTCCCCGTTCATGGCGTCGAGAAAGGCTGCCACGGTGCGCAACTCCTCCGGGCTGAAACGCCGCAGGGCGTTGTCCGTGCTACGGCCGAGCGGGCCGAAGAAGGCCGCGGCGAATTCCTTCGCCGCGTCGAGGTAGTGCAGGTGGACCACCCGCCTGTCGTGCACGTCGCGAACCCGGCGAATGTGCCCGGCCCGCTCCAGCCGGTCGAGGCACGCGGTGACGGCACCCGACGTGAGGTTCAACTCCTCCCGCAGCCGCCCCGGAGTGATCGGCGACGGAGCGTCAAAGATCTTCATGAGGGCCTGGACATCTGTGGGGTGCAGCCCCTGCTCGTGGGCGAACTCATGGGCGATGCGGTTGAACTCGGCGGTCATCCGACGCATTCGTACCGCGAAGGACTGCAGGTCGATACCCACCTCGCGATCGCCGTTCATACCGCCATGCTACATTAATTCAACGATTGAGTATCTTGATAGTTGAGCTACATGGCATCACGGAAAGGTGATCTTCATGGCACGGCAACCGATCCGCTGGCTTGTTCCGGCACTGCTGGTGCTGGTCTGGCTGGCCGTCGGCGGGGGGCTGGGGCCGTTCGCCGGCAAACTCACCGAGGTGTCCACCAACGACCAGGCCTCTTTCCTACCGCAGAGCGCGGAGTCGACACGCGTACTGGAGGTGCAGGACAGGTTCCGCGAGGGGGAGACGCAGCCACTCATCGTGGTGTGGACCGCGGACGGGAAGAACATCACTCCCGAGCAGAGCGCAGCGGCGACTCGGGCGCTCGCCTCGCTGCGCGGCACGGAGGGCGTCGTCGGGACACCCACACCCGCCATCGGATCGGAGGACGGCCGGGCTCTGCAGGGCGTGATCCAGTTCAGTTCCGACCTTGAAGGCTCGCTCGGGGAGATCCTGGACCGGACCGGCTCGGCGGTGGCGGTCGACGGCCTGCGGGCCCAGCTCGCCGGACCGCTGGCCACCCGAGCCGACCTGTCCGGCGCTTTCGCCGGGATCGACGGCCTGCTTCTCGGGGTGGCGCTGATCACCGTGTTGATCATTCTGCTGGTGGTGTACCGAAGCGTGCTGCTGCCGCTCATCATCGTCACGGGCTCGGTCTTCGCGCTGGGCCTGGCCTGCGCGGTGGTGTACTTCCTGGCCGACCGCGACATCGTCCGGGTCGACGGCCAGGTGCAGGGCATCCTGTTCATCCTGGTCATCGGCGCGGCCACCGACTACGCGCTGCTGCTGACCGCCCGATTCCAGGAGGAACTGGCCGCGACCGGCGACCGCTTCGCCGCAGGCCGCGTCGCGCTGCGGCGCTCGTTCGAGCCGATCGTCGCCAGTGCCGCCACGGTGGCCCTGGCCCTGCTCGCACTGCTGCTCAGCAACCTGACCAACAACCGCGCGCTCGGCCCGGTGGGTGCCATCGGCATCGTGTGCGCCGCCCTCAGCGCGCTCACCTTCCTGCCCGCGGCTCTCGTCCTGCTGGGCCGCGCCGCCATGTGGCCGGCGAAGCCGCGTCCGGCCAACACCGAGGCCCGCGGGATCTGGGGCCGGGTGGCCGCCCTGGTCGACCGCCATCCGCGCCGGCTCTGGATCGCCACCATCCTGCCTCTCATCGCCCTCGCCCTCTTCGCGCCGCAACTGAACGCCAGAGGCGTGCCGCTGGACGAGACCTTCGTGAACGACACACCGTCGGTGGCGGCACAGGCGGCGCTGAGCGAGCACTTCCCCGGAGGCTCGGGGCAGCCCGCGGTCATCGTCACCCCCGCCGAGCGTGCCTCGGCCGTGGAGAAGGCGGCCGACGGCGTCGAGGGCGTGTCCGACGCCGCGGCGGTGACCCAGAGCGGGCGACCGGGCGACGCCCCCAAGATCGTCGATGGACTCGCGCTGGTGGAGGCGACGTTGAGCGACGCGCCGGACAGCGAAGCCGCCCAGAACACGGTCAAGCGACTGCGCGCCGCACTCGCCTCCGAGAACGGCGTCATGGTCGGCGGGTACAGTGCCCAGCAGTACGACACGACGGAGACCGCGAAGAACGACACGCTGCTCATCGTCCCGGTCGTCCTGGCGATCATTCTGCTCATCCTGATCGTCCTGCTGCGCTCGCTGGTGGCGCCCGTGCTCCTGGTCGTCACCGTGGCGCTGAACTTCCTGGCCACCCTCGGCGTCTCCACGCTGGTCTTCACGCACGTGTTCGGATTCACCGGCAGTGACGCGTCCGTGCCGCTGTACGGCTTCGTCTTCCTGGTCGCGCTGGGGGTGGACTACAACATCTTCCTCATGTCCAGGGTGCGCGAGGAAACCGCGCACCTCGGGGCGGAGAAGGGGGTGCTGCGGGGGCTGGTCACCACCGGCGGGGTGATCACCTCGGCGGGCGTCGTGCTCGCCGCCACCTTCGCCGCGCTGGTGGTGATCCCCCTCGCCTTCCTCGTGCAGATCGCCTTCATCGTCGCCTTCGGCGTCCTGCTCGACACCCTGGTGGTGCGGTCTCTGCTGGTCCCGGCGCTGGTACGGGACCTGGGCCCGCGGGCTTGGTGGCCCAGCCGCCTGGGCCGTACCGAGGTACGGCAGGAGTCCCGGGAGCTGAGCGGGGCGTCAAGGTGACATCCGGCCCAGAAGGCAGATGAAGCCGGACGCCCGCCCACAGCACAGCCCTTCAGAAGGGCTGTGCTGTGGGCGGGGTGGTCGACCGGTGGTGACGTGCGAGCCACCGGCCTGGTGCCGTGGCGGCCGGTCAGGTCCGGTCGATGTACCAGTTGCCGCAGAAGCTGCCGAGTATCGCGGTGCGCGCGCAGGCCCGGACCGCGTAGTGCCGCTGCTGGCTGGTGTTCCAGTTCATGACAAGGCTGCTTTCGGAGCTGGAGAACGGACCGCATTGCTTCCAGCCGCCGTTCGCGTTCACCTGCTCGGTGGTGGGGTACATGGGCAGGCTGCTGGGCATCCCGCTCAGGCTACGGTCGACCCACACCTGCTCGCCCGAGTAGTGGGGTGAGAGCCGGGCATAGCTGTAGTTGAAGCCACCGCCGTTCCACAACTGGAGGGTGCGGTCGCCCAGATTGGGGCTGGCACCGATGACGACCTGGTAGTAGTCGGGAATCCCGGACTGGTCGCATTCGGATGGGGTGGCGCTCGCGGCGGAGATCGGGCCGGCGACCGTGAACGCCGCTCCGATGACCACGGCAAGAAGAATCCTCCTGAACCGCTTCGAGGGCGTCGCGCTGGTGCTTGTCATGACTGTCCTTTCATAGATGGGTCTACGTGATGGCCGGTCCGGTGCCTGACCTGGCTGGGGAACGCGAAGGGGGCGTCCCGGCGGCTCAGTTGGGATCGACCCAGAAGGCGTCCCGGTCCAGCAGTCGCTGGTAGCGGACGAGTGCTCCGAATTTCCCTCCCGCGCCCTCGTTCTCCGCCTCGGGGACCATGGCCCGGCTGAAGGCGCCGCCGCTCGTCCAGGCACCCTCCCAGGTGCGTGCCATGGGGTATTCGTCGCATGTCTGCCCTGAGGGACGGGGCAGCCAGTCGGGGCATGCCATGTCCCGGTTCTGCCTAACCTTGGCCGCGTCGGCCAGTCGGTGAAGGGGCGTGGTGCCGGGGGCCCCGGGAAGCCCGCCTGCCTGCGCCGTCCTGATGTGAGCGCTGACCGCCGGATAGTCGGTCAGTCCGCTGAGCGTGGGGGCGAAACTCGGTATGACGCAGCCGGCGCCGCTGAGAATCTTGTCGCAGCGAATGTCCGGCGAGGGGTAGGGGCCCTGGGCGGGCGGGAAATAGTTGATCACTTCCGTGTCCCCACCCGGATGCGTCAGCTGCAACTCATAGGTGGTGTGAACGGTGCGCAGGCCATCTTGGGGCACGTTCACCAGATGGGGTACGGGTGGGGTCAGAGACCGGGTGGAATTCTCGGGCAGTGTGATCGCGGGGCCGAAGTCGCCCGCCGTACAGCCGACGGAACAACTCGCCACAAGGCGGAAACTGATCGCGTCGTCCGGGGCCAGTTCCCCCTCGGAGAAGAAGCGGACGATCGCGAAGACATCGGTGAGTTCCAGGCTGTCGTAGAACATGCCGATGAAATGGATGTAGTTCACGGTGGTGCGGCCGAGCAGAAGCCCCGTGGTGGTGTCGTAGACGCTGACGGTCGCGTAGTTGATCAGGCAGGCGGCGAATCGCCTGGTCTTCCACGCGCTCTTCGACTGATCGTCAGGGGGGTCGATGCACCAGCCGGGCAGGGGCGGTGGGTCGGCGGCGGCGCTCGTCGAACTCAGGACCGATCTGCTGGGCCGTTGTGCCACCGGCGCGACGCACAGCACCTTCTTCTTGCCCTGACGGGCGAGTGACCGGAATCGATCACGGATGTGATCGCAGCCGGTCTCCGTCATCACCGTGGTGGTGGCGTGCGCGCCGGCACTCTGTGCCGAGACCGTCATCGACGCGCACAGCAGTAGAACCGACATTGTCAGAAACGTGATTGCTCTCATGCGAATAGTGCTCATGGCTTCCCGTAAGGCTGTAGGGCCGAGGGGAGAGGTGGAGGAAACGAACCCCGGCCCCGGGCCGGGAGTAAGGCAGCGGAAAGAGCTCTTCGGCGTGGCCGGAGCTCCGGGGAGAGAGCCCGGCGCCATTCCGCGTCATCAAGACGGCTGGGCCTGGCGAACCCGTCCGCGGAACCCGGCGGCCGGAGCGGGCCGGGCCACCCGCTCCGGCCGATCACCGGACGATTGCGATCAGCAGCTCACCATGCGCTCGTACTGGCCGATCTCGGTCCGGCTGTCAGGTCTGGCCGCCCGGCCCGTCAGACCTGGAGCCGCCTCGCCGGGGTTGTCGAGCACGGCGTTCTCGTGGACCGTGCCGCCACATGTCGTCCTGCCGTAGCCCACGTCGCCGCGCCGGGGGCCGTATCGGACGGTCACCCCACACGCCTCGCCGCCGGCCCATCACCATGATGGGAGCGATCGTGACGACCGCGCCCGTCATGGCGACCATCAGCGCTGCCCCCGCGGCGAGCGCCGCCTTCGCGTGCAGAACTTCATCTTTCCTCCAGTGGTAGAACCCCGGTGAGGTCCCTCCAGCGAACCAACCGCAGCGGCCCGGCGGCAGGCGCTCGACCGGCGGTTAACCGGCGGTTAGGCTGCGAACGCCACGAACGTGATCGAATACCGTGGATCGGCGGGAAGGGGATCGATGTTCGGCAGCGTGCTGCGTGACTTCCGGATTCGTGCACTGCTCACACAGGAGGAACTGGCCGCCCTGTCCGGCATCAGCGAGCGACAGATCCGCGAGATCGAGTCCGGCCGCGTCACAGTGCCCCGGTCCAGCACCGTCCGGGTGCTCGCCGACACGCTGAAGCTGTCCCCGGCGGACCGGGCCGTCTTCCAGCTCGCCGCGCAGCCAGACGCCGGACACCCACCGGTGCCCGCGCAGTTACCCGCCGACGTCGACGGATTCACCGGTCGTGCCGAGGCGCTGCGCACGCTCGACGCGGCCACTGCCGCGGTGGTCACCATCTCCGGCCCGGCCGGAGTGGGCAAGACCTCACTCGCCGTGCATTGGTCTCACCTGGTCGCGCCGAGCTTTCCGGACGGCCAGCTGTACGTGGACCTGCGCGGCTTTTCCCAGCACGCCACGGTCGACCCCGCCGAGGTGGTCCGCGGATTTCTGGACGCCCTCGGGGTGCCGCCCGACCGCGTCCCGCCCGGCTTCGCGGCGCAGGTGGCGCTCTACCGTAGCCGATCCGCCGACCGCCACCTGCTGGTCGTGCTCGACAACGCCCGCGACGCCGACCAGGTCCGGCCGCTGCTCCCGGCCGGCCCGGCCACCCGCACGGTCGTCACCAGCCGTCGGCAGCTCACCGCCCTGATCGCCGAGACCGGCGCCGCCGCGCTGACGCTGGACATCCCGGACATCGAGGAGGCGGTCGAGCTGCTCAACCGCCGGCTCGGCACCGGCGCCCCGCAGAAGGCCGATTCGAACACCCGGTCACCCCGTTCCCGGTCCGCCCCGGACACCGGTCGGCGCCCAGGGGCTGAGGTCGCGGACGGTTACGCCGTGGCCGCGATCGCGGCCGCGTGCGGACGGCTCCCGTTGGCGTTGGCGCTGGTCGGTGCGCGGGCGCGGCTGACCGGCTTCCAGCCCGAGGCGATAGCCGCGGAGCTACGCCACCCAGGGGGCCGGCTCGCGGCCCTCGAGATCGACGCCGTGTTCTCCTGGTCCTACGATGCGCTGAGCCGGGACGCCGCACGACTGTTCCGGCTGCTCGGGCTCGCCGCGGGCGCCGACATCTCGGTGGCCGCCGCGGCCGCGTTAACCGGCCGGGCGCTGCCCGATGTCCGGCGGACGCTGGCCGAACTGACCCACGCCAGCCTGATCACCGAGCATGCGCCTGGCCGCTACCGAATGCACGACCTGCTGCACGCCTACGCCGGCGAGCGCGCCCGGGCCGAGGAGGCCGAGGCCGTGCGGCAGGCGGCGCTGACCCGGCTGCTCGACCACTACACGCACACTGCCTACCACGCGGAGCTGGTGCTGAATCCGGTGCGCGCGCCCATCCCGATGACCCTCGGCGCGCCCGCGGACGGGGCCGAGCCGAAACACGTATTCGACCTCCCGGCCGCCCTGGCATGGCTGAAGACCGAGCACGCGGTGCTGCTGACCGCGCTGCGGCAGGCCGAGGAGGAGGGCATGCACCGGCACGCGTGGCAGCTGAGCTGGGCGCTGGACACATTCCTGAACGACCAGCGGCGCTGGCACGACGAAGGGGCGGCGTGGGCGGTGGCACTGCGCGCGGCGACCGCCATGACCGACCGCCCGGCGGCGGCGCACGCGCACCGCTTCCTGAGCGCGGTGAACGGCCGGCTCGACCGGTTCGACGACGCGCACGCCCACATGCGGCAGGCGCTCGAACTGAGTCTCACCGCCGGAGACCGGGCGGGCGAGGCGGAGAACCGCTTCGTGCTGTCCTACGTGTACTGGCTGCAAGGCGACAGTGAGCGTGCGCTCGACCAGGCCGAGCAGGCGTTGTCGCTCTTCACCGAGTTCGACGACCCGCTCTGGGCGGGCAAGGCCAGCCTCGCGGTGGGCTGGTACCACTCCGAGCTCGGTGCCTATCAACAGGCACTGGAGTTCCAGCTGCGAGCGCTGGATCTGCAGCAACGGGCGGGTAACCGGGCCAACGAGGTGGTCACCCTGGACACGCTGGGCCTGCTGTACCAGCGGCTGGGCGATCCGGAGACCGCGATCCGGCACTACGGGCGTGGCCTCCGGCTGGCCGGCACGATGGACAGCCCCGAATTACGGGCCCAGCTTCTCGGGCACCTCGGTGATGCGAGCGAGGCCACCGGGGACCCGCAGACGGCCCGCGAGCGCTGGCTGGAGGCGTACGAGATCTTCCGCGATCTCGGCCACCCTCAGGCCGGTGACCTACGCCGCAAGCTCCAGTCGCCCGGCTCCCGGGCCGCGACCTGAAAATAGCGGGATTCCGAATCGGCGTCCCACGGGCGGCTGTGGTGATGGACGTTGCCGTCAGTGCTCAGCGGGGAACGACCTGTGCCCGCACCCCGGGTAGATCGTCAAAGTCTGATTCTGCCTGCCCATGGGGTAACCCAAGTGCATGTCACCCTGCTAAACCCGCTCGCCGACGCGACACCCCGACAGCTCCGGACAACCTCTGCCGGCCTGGGACGAGACGAGCGGGTTGCAACGCGATCTCGCTGACAAGGGATGGCAGCGGAGCGCCTCCCTGGTCGATCTCCTCATGGCGGTGACGGCTCGGTACCGCAAGCTCACCGTGCTGCACGCGGACGCCGACTTCGACACCATCTCAAGTGGCCGGCGGGGACCACTCCCATCGACGACCTCTTCGAGAGGCTGCGGCAGAATCGGAATCCGACCATCGCTGGTTTCGATTTTCCGGAAAGCCCCGCCAATTCGGCATCGTCGAGATCTGGTCTGTGATCCGGCCTCGGGCTACCCTGATCGCACTGTGCTCTGAGCTTCAACGTGTCTGAATCCCATCCGCGCTGGAGAGCATGTGCCCGTCCCTAGGAGCCCGTGGCGGGCGCCGGTCGCCCTGGCGTACGCGACCTTTGTGCTGGCCGGGTTGAACGCCGGTGTGGGCGGAGTGCTGCTGCCCGCGCTGATCGGCGACTACGGCGTCGACATGACGACGATCGGGATCACCTTCTTCGTGTCCTCCGCCGGGTTCATGCTCGCCGGATCCGGTACGGGCCCGCTGCTTGAGCGCCTCGGTACGCGCCTGGCCCTCGCCATCGGCGGCGGCCTGTACGTGATGGCCACGCTGTACATGGCAAGCCGCCCGCCGTTCGTGGCCTTCCTGGCAGTGCAGCTGGTGGCCGGCTACGGCATCGGCGTGCTGGAGTCGGTGCTCAACGCCTACCTCACAGAGCTGCCCTCGGCCACGACGCTGCTCAACCGCCTGCACGCGTTCTTTGGTGTCGGCGCGCTTCTCGGCCCGTTGACGGCCGCCTGGATGCTGACCTTCCTGCCGTGGACGGCCGTGTGGCTGGTGCTGGCGGTGGCGTGCCTGCCGCTGGTGGCCGGCTTCCTGGTGGCCTATCCCAGGCGCACCCCCGCGGGTGACGGTGCGGCCGAGCGCCCCGTGCCGGCGGGGCCTCCGTACCCTGACGCCTTGCTGCCTCCGGCAGACCCCGAGGGCTCCGAACCGGAGCGGGGCGGTCTGCTGACCGCCGCCATGCGCTCGCCCGCGGTGGCACTGGCCTCGGGGTTTCTCGCCGTGTACGTCGGTTTGGAGATCAGTGTAGGCAACTGGGGGTTCACCTTCCTGGTCGAGGAGCACGCGCAGACCGGCCTGACCGCCGGGTACATCTCCAGCGGTTACTGGCTCGGGCTGACCCTGGGCCGGTTCCTGATCAGTCCGGTCGCCACCAGGATGGGACTGACCGCGGTCGGCATGACCTACGCCTGCCTGGCCGGCGTGACGGCGAGCGCGGTACTCACCTGGGCGGCACCGGGAGCGGCCGTGGCCACCGCCGGTTTCCTCCTGCTCGGCTTCTTTCTCGGGCCCGTCTTCCCGACGGCCATGGCGGTGGTGCCTGATCTGACCACGGCCCGGCTGGTGCCGACCGCCATCGGCATCATGAACGGGATATCGGTCATCGGCGGCGCGGTGCTCCCCTGGCTGACCGGCGCCATCGGACAGAGCGCCGGTATCTGGACCCTGATGCCCTCCGCCGTGCTCCTCGCCCTGCTGCAGTTCGCCCTCTGGCGGATGATCGTCGCCCGAATGACTGCAGAGAGACCCGACCCTGTCATATAAAGCATCTTTTCCAAGGCGCGCTCCCTACACCGCCTGGAGAACCGTCCGCTTCGCCGACGTCGGAATCACCGACAAGTACTGCTACGGCAAGTAATCGGCGGCGTTTCGCAGCGGACCGGTCGTGAGGAAGGCCCAAGAGCTGGATATACCAGCAGACCCACCGGGGTCTACCTGGAATCGAACCAGGTTAGAAGGAAGCTCTCAGATGGCCTCACGACCAGAATGCGAGGAAAGCGGGAAGGCTAGGATCCAAATCGGGTGTGAGAAGGAAGCCCTCCCATGGCCTCGCGATCTTCACGATATCAGGCGGGAATCAGTTCGTGCAGCGTCCCTGGCGTGTACACCCGCGAGCCCGGCGGCAGGTCGGCCGGCGCCGCCAATCCGATGTAGGTGGTGTGCTCCGCTGAAGAGCCTCTCTTACCCAGCAGATCGGCCAGGTATCGGACTCGCAGGTAGTCGCGTTCCACGATCGAACGCGTCAGCAACGAGGTGGTGACCCGGTTGCCCTCCACCTGGTTGAAGCCGGGACGTCCCTTCAGGTAGAGGTGCAGCCACTTCACCCGCCATCCGCCGTTGTCATCACGGAGAAAGACAAGCGGCAGGGCGATCCGGCCCGAGCCCCGCAGGTCGGACTTCGTACGCACGGTACGCGGCTCGAACGGCCTGCCTTCCTGCCCGGCTTCCCTGGTCATATAGCCGAAGAACGCCTCGGCAGCCTCGTCGAACGGCTCTCCGTCGTAGATGTTGACCTGCGGAATGATGATCGGCCGAGTCGCGTCGGCGAGACGGATGTTGATGAACTCCGACGCGCCGTGGGGTGCCTCGGTGAGGTCGCCGGAGTACTCGGCGAAGTCGTTGCCGTAGTTCGTCCACGAGATGTGCGTCGCGTTGCCGTAGGAGGCGTCGAGCATGAGCGCGGACAGGTCGTAGTCGGTGCGCCGCTCAGCCTGCCGCCAGTGGACGAAGAACCTGAGCAACTCTCCGTCCACCGTCGAAAGCGAGCCGCGGGGCAGCATGCCGAGCCCGGGCGAGACGGCCTTGCCCGAGAGCGGCAGGGCGACGTCGAGCACGTCGGGATCGACGATCAGTGCGCCGGGATCGGGGAGGCGGCGGACGATCTCCTCGTCCAGGATGGCGAGCGCCCGAGACAGGACCTCCTCCTCAAGCGGCGAGCGGGAGTCGGGCGTCGCCCATGCCCTGCCGTACCGGTTGGTGAAGACGCGGCCGGAGGCGGGGGCGAGCCGGTTCTGGAGGTGCTCGCGCAGGGACAACAGGAGGCGGCCGGAGGCGCCCGCCACGGCGTTTTCCGCGGCGTCCAGCACGGTCGGCGCGGAAAGGCCGATCCGCAGCAGGTGGTCGAGGCGGCGCAGCAGCGCACCGGGCGCCTTCCCCAGCAGTTCGACGGCGTCGGAGGTACGGCCCGCCGACAGTGCGGCCTCGACGCGGCTGTCGAAGCCGACGGCCCTACGCACGCCTCTGGCCACCTCGAAGACGGCGGCGGCACGTGGGAACCGCGGGTACTCGTGGGGATGCAGCCGCTCGCCGAGCCGCTTCCACTGCTCCCGATGGCGTGGCACGTCACCGAGCTTGGCCGGGGAGGCGACGGTGTCCAAGGCCTGCAGCAGGGCGCGACGCTCGGCGCGGCGGAACGAGCGGATCCTGGTGGGGGTGGCCAGCGTGACATCGCCGCCGGAGCAGCCGCAGGCGAGCCGGAGCACGTCGGTCACCGTGTCGACGAGCAGCGGCCGGCCGGCGGCCAGCCGCACCTCGTTGATGACCGCGCGGTTCTCACGCATGGGGATGCGCTCCGGCTGGTCAGCGCAGAACGACGCCAGGGAACGCAACGCCGCCAGATCCTCGGCGGCCGGCGGCACCTCGGAGCCCGCCAGCGAGAAGTAGAGCTCACGCGCCTCCGATTCCAGGCTCCCGCCCAGCTCCAGCACGGTCACCCGGTCCCCGGCCAGCGGGATCAGCTCGGCGTGAGCGGCCAGCAGGTCGGCGTAGGTGTGCCGGTAGCGGCCATAGCCCGGCAGAGTCAGCAGGTCGAGCGTCGGCGGCTGGACCCGCGCGGCGGCGACCGGGTCGAGCAGGGCCTCACGCAGCAGACCGGCCCAGAACTCCAGGGTGTCGGGCACGTTCGCGGGAAAGTCGACGAAGTAGGCGTTGTGCTGGACGTGGTCGCCCACCAGGCCGCGGACGGTGGCCAGGACCCGTACGCCGAGATCCGACACGGTCTCGCCGGGCAGCCTCGTCAGGTGTTCGAGCAGAGCCGCCGAGCACTTGAAGCCGACGCTCAACAGCGCGGCGTCGAGCTGACGGGCGGCCGTCTCCCCCCGGCCCGGCGCGAAGGCGTCGAGAGCGTCGACGGGAACCCGAAGCCGCCTGGCGATGACGAGGCTTTCAAGATTTTCCACGAGCGCACCTTATAACCGGAACACGCCTGTAATCTGCAGGTTTTCCGGGAGGCGATGACGCCTGTCACCTCAGTCGATCCGGCTCGGAACGCGAAAGCCGACGTCTGGTCCCGAACCATCCGAAGCGGGACCGGAACGCAGGATCTTCAATGCACTTCCAGCCCGTCTCCATGTGGTTCCGCGTCGGTCTCGTGAAGACGCGTGGTTGCTTTCTTCGGTGACAGACCGGTGTGTTCTCCGGCGAAGGCCAGGATGTCCGCGGTCAGGGCGCGCTCTTTGCTCGCGGGAGAGGCGGCGTGGGCGGTGTCGGGCTCTCGGCGCATGAGGATCGGCCGGTCACCGCTGGTGGCGTTTTGGAGGGCCGCGCACATCTTGGTGACGTGCGCCTCTCCGGTCTGCAGATCGGTCACCGCGCCGGTGAGCAGGAATGCGGGATAGGAGTCTCCGGGTGTGACGTTGTGGTACGGGGAGTACGCGAGTAGCCATTGGAGTTGTTCGGGCTGGGAGGCGGTCCCGAATTCGTCGGTCCATGTGCACCCCAGGCCGAAGTGTTCGTAGCGCACCATGTCGCACAGCGGGCCTTCGGCGATGACCGCGGCGTACAGGTCCGGCCGCTGTGTGGCGGCGGCGGTGACCAGTAGCCCGCCGGCGGACTGACCAAAGATCGCCAGTTGGTCGCGGGTGGTTCGGCCGGTGTCGATGAGCCAGGTCGCGGCGTCGTTGAAGTCGCTGACCGCGCGATGTTTGTGTGCTCCGCGGCCTGCGTCGTGCCAGCGTTGGCCTTCTTCGCCGCCTCCGCGTACACAGGCGACCGCGTAGGTGCCGCCGGCGCCGACCCACGCGGCCGCCGCGGGGAAGAACCACGGGCGCATCGGCATGCCGAAGCTGCCGTAGCCGTAGAGGAGGGTGGGGCGGGGGCCCCGATGTTCTTCGGCCGGGGTGAACAGGAACAGCGTGATCTCGGTACCGTCGCCGGCGGGATAGCGAACGCTGCGGCTGTGAATCTCCGGAGTGTGTCCGGCTGTAGTGGCGCCGGTTTCCTGTTCCGTCCTCCCGCTGGTGGCGTCGTAGCGATAGATGGTAGGAGGCGTGGTCGCGTCGCAGTAGCTGAACCACGCGTGATGCCCGTGTGGGACGTTCGTGCGCAGGGACGACACGACGCCCGCACCGGGAAGGGGCAGACCGGTGAGCAGCCGCCCACTGGCCAGGTCGTGCAGTGTCAGGGTGGAGATGCCGTGGCGGGTGCGTGCCACCAGCAGAAGGGGCCGTGGAAGCGCCGGGTCGTCCAGGACCAGGCACTCGTCCAAGGGGGCTTGGGGATCTTCGGCTACCAGCGCGCGCCACGCGGCCGGGTCGGTGTCGTGCCGGTGCGCCACGCAGATGCGGCCACACGGGGCCTGGTGGTCGGTGACCAGCAGCAGGTCGTTGTCCGCGAGGAAGCGTGGGAGAACACGGGCGCCTATGGCGCGTCCGTCCACGGCCTTGACGAAATGCGGGGCTTCCGGATCGACGAGCTCGGCCACGTACACATCGTTGTGTGAGGCGGGGCCGACCATCGCGGTGATCGCCAGACAACGGCCGTCGGCGCTGACCGTGAGCCCGTAATAGTGGTCCGGGGCATCGTCGCCGCCGAACACCACCGCGTCGGTCTGCCAGGGGGAACAGATCCGGTGCAACCTCACCCGCCGCTGCAGACGCATGTCGCCCGGGGCCAGTTCCTCATCGGGAACACGGCTGACGTAGTAGAACGCGTCCCCTCCCGGCAGCCAGGCGAGCGAGGTGTTACGGGCGCGTGGCAACGGCCCGTCCAGCACCTCACCGGTACGCGCGTCCAGCACCAGGATGTCGCTGCCGGGCTGCTCGGCGACCTCCATCTGGACGGCCACGCGTTCGCCCTCGCGCGACGGCCACCAGGCGTACAGCCCGGTGTGGCCGGACGGATCGATCTCTACCGGATCGACCAGCACCCGCCTGTTCCCCTCGGTGTCAACGACGAGCAGGCGCCGTTGCTCGTCCCCACGGAGCTGCTCGGCAAGGAACATGACCGAACCACGCACCATCGGAGGCTCCGAGACGCCGAAGGATGACACCTGGTCCACCAAGGACGCCCACGATCGCCTCTCACGCCATCCGGCGCGATACGCGCGGAAGAGATGATCCTGGGCCGCGGCCCAGTCCCGCACGCGCGCGTCATCGCCGTCTTCCAACCACCGGTAGGGATCGGGGACCGGGAATCCGAACAGATCCTCCACCGCATCGCTGCGCCAGACGGCAGGGTAGAACAATCGCACCACAGACGCCCCCCGATGCATCGCCCCGCCTGCAACAGGTCGAGGCACTGCGGCCTTTACGCACCGCAGCACCTCGGCTCATTCAGCTACGACTCGCCGCGAAGAATGTCCGCCTGCCAGCCGCGTACGCCCCCAATGCGGGTAGTCGGAGTGGAATCACGATACGGTAGGTAGCCATTCATGTCAGCCTCCCGGATTCGTTGATTCGCCCGGAATGAGCGATTACGACGACAAGTATCCCCGGGCCCGGGATCGATAAACACCGGCGTCACCCTCGATGGTGAGCGCCAATCCTCCTGGATCCCCGGCGCGCGGACCTGCCATATCGACTATCCTCCCGCTAAAATTTCAGGTAAAAGAAAAAGGCATACTGGAATGCCGTGTTCGGATCGATCTCAATTCGGAGCCTTTCGAGATGGCCCCCAGGGCCGGCGGCGTTCTCGAATCGTGAGACCGGGAACGATCGGCAGGTCGCCGAAATCATCGCGGGCCCGGCGGGTTCCCTCGGACCCGCCGGCGTCCGGCTGATCCGCGACCCGGACGAGGACGGCCTGCGGATCGCCGCGTGACATCCCCTTGGACGTGCCACCGATCTTCGCCGCCAAGAATCAGCGATGATCAGCTAAGCAACGGTCAAAGACCGACATTTCCCGACAGCGGGCCGGGAACGTCACCACCGGCCAGAACATTGAGCACGAAGGAACATCTCCTCGTATTTTCGCCTGTGGAATAAGCGATCTACCTTACCGTGCGAGCAAGTTGGCGGAAGTGAGATGGATTGCATTCCATTCACACGTTAAATTGCGGATACATCCGACTCTGAGACTGTTTTCCGAGATCACGTCGGTAGAGAGGGATCACGACCGGGGAGGACCGAATCGAAGTCGCTCGAAGGGCGCGTGCTATGACGGTATATGCCTATCGGTGTCCGCACTGCTCAGAAATCGAGGTCACTTTTCGGATAGGCACCGCACCCGCTGCGGTGCCGTGCCCGGACTGCGGCGCGGCCTCGGTTCGGGCGTTCTCAGCGCCGATGCTGGCGCGCACTCCGGCCGCCGTGGCCGCTCGGTTGCAGCGCGCGGAGCGCAGCGCCTCCGAGCCGGAAGTCGTCACGTCCCTGCCGCGGCGCCGCGCCGGAGGCGCGGTGGCCGTCCATCCCGCTACCGGCCGCCTGCCGCGGCCGTGACCGTCTCGCAGCGCCGAAAGGAACCCAGCCGTGCCAGAGTTGATTTTCCCGCTCGACTCGAAGAGGAAGTTCACCGACCAGGCCAAGATCGGTCACAACCGTTGGCACCCCGCGATCCCGCCGGTGGCATGGGTCAAGCCCGGCGACAGCTTCCGGGTCCACTGCCGGGAGTGGTTCGACGGTGCGATCCACAACGACGACTCCGCCGAGGACATCCGTGACGCCCCGTTGACGAAGGTGCACGCGCTCAGCGGCCCGTTCGCGGTGGAGGGAGCCGAGCCGGGCGACCTGCTGGTCGTGGACATCCTCGACCTGGGGCCCATCCCTCAGGAGGACAGCGGCCCGCTGGCCGGCCAGGGCTGGGGTTACACCGGGATCTTCCCCACCAGGAACGGCGGCGGGTTCCTCACCGAGCAGTTCCCCGACGCCTACAAGGCGGTCTGGGACTTCTCCGGTCAGACTGCCACATCGCGCCATATCCCGGCGGTGTCGTTCACCGGCATCACCCACCCCGGACTCATGGGCACCGCGCCGTCAGCGGCGCTGCTGTCGAAATGGAACGCGCGGGAGTCGGCGCTGAGGGCCACGGACCCGCAGAGGGTGCCGCCGCTGGCCCTGCCTCCCGAGCCCCAGGACGCCGTCCTCGGCTCCGTCTCCCCGTCCGAGTTCGACCGGGTCGCGGCCGAGGCGGCCCGCACGGCACCGCCGCGAGAGAACGGCGGCAACCAGGACATCAAGAACCTCACCCGGGGCTCCCGAGTCTTCTACCCGGTGTACGTGTCCGGCGCGAACCTGTCGGTCGGCGACCTGCACTTCTCACAGGGCGACGGCGAGATCACCTTTTGCGGTGCCATCGAGATGGGCGGGTTCATCGACCTGCGGGTCGACGTCATCAAGGAGGGCATGCAGACGTACCGCGTCGGCGAGAACGCCATCTTCATGCCGGGCCGCACCGGCCCTCAGTACAGCGAGTGGCTCGCCTTCTCCGGGGTGTCCGTCACCCTGGACGGCGAGCAGCGCTATCTCGACTCGCAACTGGCCTACCAGCGGGCCTGCCTGCACGCGATCGACTACCTGACGGCGTTCGGCTACAGCCCCGAGCAGGCGTATCTGTTGCTCGGCGCCGCGCCGATCGAGGGCCGGCTGTCGGGGGTGGTGGATATTCCCAACTCCTGCGCCACCGTCTACCTGCCAACCGCGATCTTCGACTTCGACGTCCGTCCCGGCGCGTCCGGCCCGCTCCGCGTGCCACAGGGCACCAGCGCACCGCACGCCGGCTTCGACTGAACCGCTGACCGCCTCCCGCGGCCCGATCACGGGGACCCGCATCGTGGACCCGTCGTCCCGAACGCGGGCATGCGCGGCATGCCCGCCAGCCGGCCCGTCCTCACCCCGTCCGCAGGCCTTCGTCGTGTTCCAGGAGGTCGAAGCTCAACACCGACTCCTGCCGCTCACGGAGGAGCTCACGTTCACCTCGTAGTCATCGTCCTCCGTTTCCAGGAACAACACCGAGAGGTGAACATCTCTACCGTCGACGGATTTGACAAAGCAGTTCACCACTCCGCCTTCATCCTTCGGAGAGGGTTTCCAACCGTCCACGGTCGCGGCGTCCTGATAAAAGGACAGCATCTCGGCCACCTGGCCCGAAGGACGGTAAGCCTGACTGACAGTCACCGTCCGGTAGACACTGTCACAACCGGATCCGCGCCCCCCCTGGGGCTTCGCGTGCGCCGGATGAGCATCGAGGATGTCGAGCTTGCCCAGGGAGGCGATGAGCCGGTCATCCTCAGCGGTACACCCATCGGTTGACGCCGAAAAAGCGACAAAAGCCACTAAGGCGGCACCGACCCCCATACAGGCGGCCACGAGCACCGCGATCGTTGAGCGCTTCATCATCAAAATCTAGCGCCCCTGCGCATTCATTCAACAGGGAAGCCCTGGCCACTCTGGAATGCCCCGGAGTCATGCGGTCATTTCGTTCGACCGACCTGCGAGGGCCTCGTATCGGCCGACCCACCCTGTCGGCAGCACCGCCGTCGACCAGAACCAAGAAGGCCCCGGCCGTGATCGGCTCGGGGCGTTCGTGCTGCTCGGCCACTGTGCTCAGAGGCGGGGTCGAACCGCCGACCTTCCGCTTTTCAGGCGGCGCGATCACCCTGCTCCGCTCATTCGGGGGCGAAAAGGCGATGACGTCACCCGCCTTGGGCACGTACGTCCCGTCGGCCGCCTTGCCCGTGACCGCGTCACTCATCTTCAGTGTGGGCATCATCGCTTCGCTCGGTTCGATAGGACTCTTTTCCGGTCATCTTGGAAATCAACGGCTGAGGCATTGCCGAGCAGGCGGAAGCCTCAGACCGGCCCCGAACTGGGCGACCTCAACTCCCGAACGGCCAGACGGAGATGCGTAACAGGCCCTGAGCCCGAGGCCGGAATCCCAACACGATATTGTCTGACTTCATCGATTTACCACTCTGAAAATACATGTCAAGACATTGATTGTGCCGTAAACTCATGAAATATCGGATGTATCCCCGCAAGTGAAACGCAGAGGAGCATCCGGTGAAAATCCCCCCGATCACCGCAAGAGCCTCACGATCCGCCGGTCGTCCGGCAGTGGCGCTGGGAGTCGCCCTCGCCTTGGTCGCGATGAACGCCATCCAGGCCACCGCGGCCCCCGCTCCCGCCTCCCCCGAGAACGCCATCACCCGGGCCGTCGAGCCGACCGGCGAGGTCCCGGGCGGTTTCGCCTCCTGGAAGGACCTGGTGGCCACCCAGGAGAAGCTGGTCAAGGCCGCAGACCGCGTCACCGCCGCCGTCAGGACGCAGGGCGACATTGGGTTCGCCGGCATCGTCGCGGCGCCGGAGAACCGCGAACTGCGTGTCTACTGGAAGGGAGACACCCCCGAGCGCATCGACGACCTGGTCGGCCGACTACGCCGGGACGTCCCGGTCAGTGTCCTGCCCGCGGCCTACTCGGCCCGGGAACTGGAGAGCGAGACGAACCGTCTCGGCCGCACCTCCGGCGGCGCGATCACCTCGATCGCGCCGAACGTCGACGGCTCGGGCCTGACGGTCTCGGGCGCCGCCTACGGCCTGACCCGCTCGAAGGTCGCCGACTCGGCGGTACCGGTCACCGTGGAGGCCGGCGTCACACCGACCCCGGCCAGCCGCTGGGACGATGCCGCGCCCTGGCTGGGCGGCGCGGCCTGGCGCACCACCGGCACCGGCCGCGGCTGCTCGACGGGCTTCGCCGTCACCGCCGGCGGGGCGAGCTGGATGCTGTCCGCGGCCCACTGCGGCAGCATCGGGCAGACGGCCACCGACCCGACCGGCCAGGTGATCGGCCCGATCGCCTATGCCAACACCAGCCGCGACGTGATGCTGATCCGCGCGAGCACCGCCGGCCGCGTCTACAACAACAACCCCGGCACCGTATCGCCGGAGTTCAGCAACCCGGTCGTCGGCACCTCCGCCTCCTACGTGGGCATGTGGCTCTGCACCTCCGGCGCCTACTCGGGCACCATCTGCCTTTGCCAGGTGAAGATGACCAACGTCACGATCTACCTTGCCGAGAGCGTGCTCTACGGCCTGGCCCTTCTTGAGAATCCGACGCGCAAGAACGTGGCCGGCCAGGGCGACAGCGGCGGCCCGGTGGAGACTCCCGAACCGTCCGGCACCACCCAGCAGTACGCGGTGGGGGTCATCTCCCTGATCGACACCAGCGCTCAGGTGCCCTGCACCGGCTACGTCCCCAACGGCCGCGTCTGCTCCTGGCGGCTGTACTACGCGCCGTGGAGCAACGCGACCGCCGCCTTCCCGGGAATCGCCATCGCGACCGGCTGACGAATCGATCGAGCCGATCACCGCGTGAGCCGCGGTGGCGGCCATCTGGGGCGTGACGTGCATGGCAGGCATCCGGCCTCGTGTTGATACCTTCCCTCATCAGGAAGAAAACCCGGTTCGTACAGCGCCGCACCAGGACAGCTGCGACATCATGGCCAGGAGGTTCCCGCTTGCCTGCCACGCGAGTACGTCCCCATGTCGCGCGAGTGCTGGAGCGCACCCGCGCCATGGTGTTCGTTTTCGACAGTGTGATCTGCGACCTGTTCGCCGGTGTGGACACGTCGGCGATCACCGACGACATCCGCGCGCGCCTCCCGGCCCCACATCCTGCGCCGCTGCCGGACAGCATCGCCTTCCTCATGGCGACCAGTCCGCTGTGGATGGTGGCCTACGCCCACCAGGTCAGTGCCGCCCACGGCGACGAGGCGGAGGACATCCTGCGCGCGGCCGAGACGACCGCGGTCACCACGGCCGTTCCCACGCCCGGCGTACGCGAGGCTCTGCTGGCCTGTCAGGCCGGCGGTAGGAACGTCGCCGTGGTGGGCAGTCGCTACTCCGCCACCATCGAGTCCTATCTGGACCGGCACGAGCTGCGGCAGCTGGTGGGACCGGTCATCGGGTACCGGCACCACCGTCCTTCGAGCAGACCGATGGGAACCGCCCTCGTACAACGGGCGAGAAAGGCACTGGCCGTGAAACCCGCCGAATGCACCGTGGTCGGCGCCTCCGTCCGGGCGATGATGATCGCGGCGGACCTCGGCACCCGGGCGATCGGCATCGCCGGCCTGCGTGACAGCCGCAAGCACATGACCGAGATCAACGGCTCGGTCGTCGTCTCATCCCTGCCCCACTTGGCCGACGCCCTCGCCACAGTCCCCATCAATGAAGGCATCACAACATCACCCATGTAGCGCGACCCCCTCCAACGTCACCATGGGGAGCGGCCTACCCGTATGAGATCACTGGACGATGTGTGGCCGTCACGCCAGATACACATGCCAGGAGTGGGATGGGGGATCGAGCAGGTAGAGGGCGTGCGCCCTGCCGACGGCCCGGTAGCGGCCGAGTGGCCTGCCACCCGGCATGGTGAGGATCGTCTTTTCCTCCAAGAGCACGGCGCCATTGGTCAGGCGGCACCGGTGTAAGCGGTCATGACCTTCCCTGTCTGCGAGGAAGGTGACCTGGTCGCCACGTACAGCAAGCCCGTGCGCTCCCTTCACGGGTGTCTCGCGGATCGTCAGCCGGCCCCCGGTATGGATCTCGATCAGAGAGAACGCCTGGTAGTAGTAGGCCCACGCGACGCCGTCGGTGACGTTGAGCGCGTAGCAGTCGGCGATGTGCTCTCCTCCCGGGGGAGGCTGATACGCCCACTGCCGGTTGCCGCCGGTGTCCCAGCGGACAAGGCCTGGCGCGCTGATGGGGTCGGTGTAGATGGCCTGGTCGAAGTAGCCGGTCCACACGTTGTGGCGCCGATCGGCGAGGAGGTGTCCGGGCCAGCCGATCGGGAAGCTACGGCGTGGTCGCCCATCGCGGCCGTAGATCTGAGCGTTGGCAGCTGCTGAAGCGGGCGTGCGGTGCCGAGCAGCGGTGCCGGTCAGCAGGAAGCGACCGTTGGGCAGCGCGTCGAGCTCGCCGACCAGCAGGTGAACGTCATGGAGGACGAGTTCACTCACGGTGCCGTTCCTGTCCATGACGAGCAGCGCGTCATAGGGCTGTTTTCGGGGCGGTGCGGTGAGCCCTCCGTTCCCGGAGAGGTCATCCGGTAGCGCGTCCGGGCTGTCGGACAGCAACCACAGTGTCCGGCCGTACGCGTCGACCGTGCTGGCCAGCACTTCGAGACCGCGGTACTCACGCGGCAGCCGGGCGTACGGCTGCAGAGCCACCTCTTTCAATATGTCACCTCGGAGACGAGAAGCGGTGAGTCGCGGTGATCCCGCGCAGCACACCTGCTCAGGGGTTGCAGAGTTCCCCCGACTGTTCTACCCCGGTTGATGCTTTACAGGCATCCCATTCACCCCGCGCCCGGACAGGGACCGGCGAAGCGAACCGATCGACCGGGAAGCGACGTCTATGGACTATGAAGCTTTCCACGTCGATCGGTCTTGGCCTCGCGACGGCCGGGGTGTGCGGGGCGGCCGTGCTCCTCTCGGGAGCGGTCGGCGAGTCATCGCCCGTACCGGCCACCTGCCCGCAACGCTGGGGCAGCGACGACATCGGCGGCTGGGTACCCGCCGCCGCCGACATCGACGGCGTGGAGGAGTCGCTCGTCCCCGGCTCACCGGTGAAGGCCCTCATCTGCGCCTACCCCGGGGACAACACGCGTCCGGGTGGTGAGCGGCTGGCCGGTTCGCGAACGCTGACAGACCAGGCGGCGGCGATGGCCGGTGACCTCGCCTACCTCCCGGTGACCACCGCCGATGTGGGCCGGGCATGCACGCTGATGGGGGGACCGATGACCAACTACCTCATCCGGTTCGCCTACCCCGACGGCCGCGCCCTGTGGGTGGGCAGCGCCGAGGAGGTCAATCGCTGCGTGAGGACCACCAACGGCACGGCCAGCAGCACCTCCTACGCCGGGCCCGCCATCACCACCGCCTACAAGGACGGAATCTGGCGGCCCGTACCACCGGAGGACCCCTGCCGGGGCCCCGGCGACCGCCGAGGTCAGGACGAGCTGATGGTTCCCGGACGCCCCGGACGCCTCACCGTGTGCAGGGACGCCACGTACTCAAGGCCGCCCTACCGCAAACGGCACAACAGGGACATCGCCCGCGCCCTGGCCGCGACACTGAACTCCCTGGACACCGTACCGAGCGACAACACCTGCAAAGGGCTCGGAGGCGCCACCCAACGCGGCATCCGGCTGATATTCGACTATCCGCAAGGGCCGGCCGCCGCGGTGACGATCTCGATGAACTGCGCCCCCGCCGTCAACAACGGCCCGCTCCAGGCCGACCTGGACGACCCCGTCCGCGACCAGATCCTCCGCCTCGCCCCCTCGTGACATGAAGAGACGCAACGACCACTCGCTTCACGAGGTGGCGTGCACGGTCGAGCCGGGAGACGCCGCTCACGCACCTCGGGCCGGGACGGCGATCGACACCTCGCCACTTTCGAGACGGCGTAGCACGTCGAGACACGGGAAGCTTCACTAAATGAGTGAAGACGGTTACCCAGCGCGAGTTCCGCAACAACTCCGCGGCCGTCATGGACGCGGTGGAGGCGGGTGAGATCTACCACATCACCCGCAACGGCATTGAGGTCGCCGAATTACGGCCCCTTGCCCGCAGGCGGCGCCTGACCGCCGAGGAACTGGTCGCCCGCCATCGCCGACCACCGCGGGTGGACTACGAGCACATGCGCCAGGAGGCCGACAAGTTCTTCGACGCATATGACAATTCCGCGGAACACACTGAGAACACCGTCATCGCGTCCCCGACGTTCCGACCCACCACTCCGGCAGAAAATCAGGTGCGGACCACCGGTGCGGTGGGGTGTGATCGGGGCCATGGCGATCGTGTCGGGTGAGCCGGGAGTCGACGGGCTGAGCGCGGTCGTGGACGTGCTGCGGGACTGGCAGCACGACGAGGCGCCACCGCAACTCCACCCGGGAGACCTGGGCTGGTTCTGGCGATTCGGCGCGGAGGCGACGGCCGCGGCGGTCCGGACCTGGAGCCGTGACGGACGGATTCTCGCCGTCGGGCTGCTGGACGACCCCAGGGTGTTGCGGCTCGCGATCGCGCCGGACGCCCGGCGGGACGAGGAGGTGGCGCGACGGCTGGTCGCGGACATGACCGAGCCGGAGCGCGGCGTACTGCCCGAGGGGAGAGCGAACGTCGAAGCGCCCATGCGCGCGCTGGTCCGGGACCTGCTGTCCGGGAACGGCTGGAACGCCGGCGAGCCGTGGACGCCGCTGCGCCGCGACCTCGCGGAGCCGGTGCAGGACCCGGACGTGCGGATCGAGGTGATCGGACCGGAGCAGGCGGACGTGCGGGCCGCCGTACAGCGGGCGTCGTTCGACGGGTCGACGTTCACCGACGAGCGCTGGCACGCGATGGCGGCCGGACCGCCGTACGCCGACGCCCGGTGTCTGGTCGCGTACGACGACCGGGGCGACGCGGTGGCGGCGGTGACGGTGTGGTCGGCCGGTCCGGGGAAGCCCGGGTTGCTGGAGCCGATGGGCGTGCACCGCGAACATCGCGGCCACGGCCATGGCCACGCGATCACCCTCGCCGCGGCGGCCGCCCTAAGAAAGCTGGGCTCGTCGAGCGCGACCGTCATCACCCCCAGCTCCAATGTCGGCGCCGTCGCCACCTACAGGTCGGCCGGCTTCCAGCGACGCCCCGAGGCCCGCGACCTGCGCCGGGACGCCTTCTCATGAATACCAGGGGGTCAGCGCAGTCGCGCACGAACGGCATCGGTGGCCCGCGTATCCCTGAGCTCGATGAACTTCTCGACGGAGAGCTTCCCAATTTTTCGGCGTTCCGGCGTCTTGCCGCCAAGCTCGGGCTCTGTCACCTTGTTCGTCGTGTCCACCGATCTACCAGCCGGAACGTTGGGCGCGTTTCAGGAGCCCCCGCGATCTCCTCGCCCCTTCCCACCCCCTCCTGCAGCCCCCGTCCAGTCGCGCCGAGCGACCCGTGGCGGTCAGCCGGATGTGGTGATCCTCCAGTGGTAGCCGTCGGGGTCGGTGCAGTGCCCGGCGTAATCACCCCGGTCGGTTCGGGCCGCTGCGGCGGTGACCCGGCCGCCGGCAGAGTCAGCGGCGCTTAGAAGAGCGTCGACGTCGTCACGGGAAGCGGCGATGTGGGTGAGGACGAGCGCCGAGAAGCCGTCACCGTGCTCGTCGACGCCGGCGTCCTTGGCGAGGGCTTTGCGTGGCAGCAGGCCCAGCCGGCACACGCCGTCGGCGATGGCGAAGTCGAGGAATTTGTCGCCGTAGTCATGGTTGACGCTCATGCCCAGCGTCTCATAGAACGCCCTGGATGCCATCGGCTTGGCGACGCCGAGGTAGATGGCGGTCTCGATCGGCTTCGGCGGGTCGGGGACGGGATCGGTGTCCTTCTTGGAGGCCGCGGTCAGCTTCCACACGGCCCCGTCCGGTGCCTGGTAGACGGCGGTGAACTCACCGAAGAACTGCTTCCTCGCCGGCTTGATGACCGTCGCGCCCTTGGCTGTGGCGGCATCGAGAAGGGCCTTGACCTCGGCGGGCCGGTTGACGATGGAGGACAGGACGTAGCCACGGAAACCCAAGGTCGCCGGGTCCGTACCGGAGTCGGTGGCGAGCGCGTCGATCTGGCGGAGGGCGAGCCGCCCGGTGCCGTGAAGGTCGAGGCCGGCGGTGTGGTCGTCGTCCGTGGCCGTGGCTGAGAACGCGGACGTGTAGAAGGCACATGCGGCTTCTACCTGCGGTACACCGAGAGTGATGATGTCGACAGAGAGCGGCATCGGTGGTCCTTTCGTGCTTTCAGTGTGAAAGTTGTGCGGGCCGGCTCAGGCAGATGCGCTGGTTACGCGGATGAGGTTGCCGGCGGGATCACGGAAGGCGCAGTCACGGACTCCGTAGTCCTGGTCGATGGGTTCCTGGACCACATCGGCACCTGCGGCCTGCAGACGGTCGAACAGCCCGTCGAGGTCGTCGGTGGCCAGCGTGACGGCGGCGTAGGCGCCCTTGGTGATGAGTTCCAAGATGGTGCGGCGCTCCTCGTCGGTGATGCCCGGATCGGCCGCCGGCGGCTGCAGCACGATGGAGGTGCCGGGCTGTCCGACCGGGCCGACGGTGATCCACCGCATGTCTTCGTAGCCGGCATCGGCCCGGACCTCGAAGCCCAGGATGTCGCGATAGAAACCTAGAGCGGCCTCGGGGTCGGTGTGCGGGAGGAAGGCGTGCTGAATGGTGACGTTCATGCCCGGCACGCTACGCATGACTACCGGGCGCGGGCTTCTCGATTCTTGACCGGTCTGGTCACCTGCTTGCTCAGACACGGCGGAATACCCGCTGCGGCCTGGGAATGGTCACGCCGGTAGACGCTCGGCGGCACGCCGACCAGTTCGGTGAACCTCGTACTGAACGTGCCCAGTGAGGAGAAACCCACCTCGAAACACACTTCCGTGACGCTGAGGTCTCCGCGGCGCAGCAGCGTCATCGCCCGTTCGATCCGCCGGGTCATCAGATACGAGTACGGAGACTCACCGTAGACGCGACGGAACTCTCGACTCAGGTGCCCGACCGACATATGCGCCCCAGCGGCCAGCGCCTGAAGGTTCAGCGGCTTGGCGTACTCACGATCGATCCGATCCCGGACACGACGGATCACGGCGATGTCCTGCAACCGTTGCGCCTCCGCACGCCCGAGACCCATACGCACCATCTTCCACCTCGCCTGCCGCGCGGGCGACAGCCGGCAGTGTGGGCCCGTGCGACGAGGTGTGTCCCGGAAGCGCGGGGCGAGCATCGATCAAGAATCGAGAAGCGCCGGCTTCGCGGCACGGCTAGCGTCACAACCACTTCACAGCGATGACGACGAGGAGAGTGACAGCGGTGAGCGCGGACATCGGCGCGGAGAGCAAGAAAAGCACGGACGGTTTCTCCGAGGAGGAGCGTGCCGCCATCAAGGAACGCGCCGCGGAACTGAGGAAGGAGGCGAACCGTGGCCGTGGCAACAAGGCGGCCGCCGAGGAACTCGATGTGCTGTCGAAGATCGCGGAGATGGAACCGTCGGACCGCACAATGGCCGAACGCATCCACGCCATTGTCACCACCAACGCCCCAGAGCTGTCGCCGAAGCTGTGGTACGGACAGCCGGCCTACGCCAGAAAAGGGAAGGTTGTGTGCTTCTTCCGTAGCGGGAACACGGACAAAGAGCCCTACTCAACCTTCAGCTTCACCTCCGAGGCAAAGCTCGCCGACGACAGCGGCCTGTGGCCCACGTCCTTCGCCGTGACCGAGTTGAGCGACGAAGTCGCGAAGACGATCACCGCTCTCGTCAAGAAGGCCGTGAGCTGAGGCACCGCCTCGGCGGTAGGGGGTACACCGACTCGGCGAGGCCGGGAGCCGACGCCGTACTTCGCCTGGCAGCGTGCCTGATGGGCGCGGGCTGGTGAGGTCGCCGGACCGAGTTCGAACCGGCCAACGTCGCGGTTCACCAGGTGGCGGTGGCGGCCGAGCTGGAAGACGCCGGTCACACGCTCCGGGTCGGGACAGCGGTCGGCGCCTCCCGCTTTCGAGTGAACGACGCGCTCGGCGCAGAACCCCGCGGCCAGCAGGCCACGCCATCGGGCACGGTCGAAACCCAGGTGAACGGCCAGTTCGGTGGAGTTGGGGCCGGGAATGAGGTTGGTGGCGCCCGTCAGGTCTCCGCCGGACCGCAGCCAGGCCGGTGAGATGAGAACCCGCGGTTGCGCGGCGAGCCCAATCCATCAAATTCATTTGATGTATTATCACGTCATGGCATCCCCCGCTCAAGTGGTTCCAGACTTCGTGCAGCTGGCCGCACACCCCGTGCGGTGGCGACTGCTGAGCGAACTGGCCACCGGCGACTATCGGGTGCGTGAGCTGGTGGAGCTGATCGGTCAGCCGCAGAACCTGCTCTCCTACCATCTGCGGTTGCTACGCGGCGGCAAGCTGGTGAGCGCACGCCGCAGCAGCGCGGATGCGCGTGACACCTATTACCACTTGGATCTGGAACGCTGCGCTCAGGCGCTGACCGATGCCGGCGCCGCTCTGCATCCGGCGCTCCACCCCGGTCCCACCCCACCGCCACGCCATCCGGGACCTGCGCCCACCGTACTGTTCACCTGCACCGGCAACAGCGCCCGCTCACCGATCGCCGAAGCCCTGCTCCGCCGCCACGCCGACCACGTCGAGGTCACCAGCGCGGGAAGCCACCCCCGGCCGCAGCTCCACCCCCATGCCGTACAGGCCTTAAACGAGGGCTACGGCATTGACCTGACAGGACAGCGCCCACGATCCCTGGCGACCATGACCGACCGCCACTTCGACTACGTGATCAGCCTGTGCGACAAGGTCCGCGAGGTCTGCCCCGACTTCGGCGACCACACCCGGCGCATCCACTGGAGCATCCCCGACCCCGCAGCGTCCAAGGCCGCCCAGAAGGACGCCCACCGCGCCTTCGTCCATACCGCGGCAGAGATCGATACCCGTGTCCGCCACCTACTGCCGGTCCTGACCCCCTAGGAGACCCTGCCATGACCACACCCGATCAGCTCGCCGGCGTCCGCTACCTCGTCGACGACGTGCGCGCCTCGATCGACTTCTACACCACTCACCTGGGCTTCACCCTGCGCCTGGACGCCGCGCCCGCCTTCGCCGACGTGGTCCGTGGTCCCCTGCGGCTGCTGCTATCCGGACCCACCAGCTCCGGCGCCCGCGCCACACCCTCGGACACCCCTGCCGGCCGAAACCGCATCCACCTCATCGTTGAGGACCTCGACACCACGATCGACCGGCTCCGCAAGGCCGAACTGCCATTCCGCAGTGACGTGGTCGCCGGCCCCGGAGGACGCCAGATCCTGCTCACCGATCCCGCCGGCAACCTCGTCGAGCTGTTCGAACCAGGCCCCACTCCAACCAACCGCCTGCCGGCCTGAACCTGATTCGCCACCTGCCGCGCTCCCAGTTCCCGAGTCGTCGGCCCTGCCGGCAGAGCCCAGCCGGTCCAGTCGCCTCAGGATGGCGGGGTCCACGGTGGATCCTGAGACGGCGGCCGTGAGCTCCTGCCAGAACTCGGCGATGAAGGGGAAGTCGCCGTCGAGGTAAAGCCCCACTCGGGTGATCTCGCGCAGTGCGTTGCCATCGAGCACGGGGCCGCCCGGGATCGGCAGGGGCCGCCTGTCGAGGGTCGCGAGCAGCCGGTCGTAGGTGCGCCGCACCTCGTCCGGTGTCGCGCCGAGGTGGTAGACGGCGTCCCGCTCGGCTGCGAAGGCCAGCAGGTCGGGCAGGCGCACCGCGATCGCCTGGCTCCAGGTTCGCCCCATGTCCCGCCACACCAGGTCCGGATCGACGGCGCCGTCCAGCACGATCCGATCGGTGCGTCCCGGGAACATCGAGACGTAGACGGCTCCCAGATAGGTGCCGTAGGAGAGGCCGAAGTAGGACAGTTTCGGCTCACCGAGTGCGGCTCGGATGCGGTCCATGTCCCGGGCTGTGTTGGCCGTGGTGATGAACGGAAGCAGATCGCCGGAATGCTCGGCGCACGCGGCCGCGGTGTCCCGTGCGAAGGCGACGTTGCGCCCGATGCCGCCATCCGGTCCCGGGTAGGGCAACAGCAGCGTGAACTGCCTCATGAGATCGAGGCCACAGGTGACCGGGGTGCTGTGGCCGACCCCGCGCGGATCGAAGCCGATCAGGTCGTACCGATCCAGGACCTCGCGCGGCAGTACGACCGCCAGCCGGCTGGGCAGGTCCAGGCCGCTACCGCCCGGGCCGCCCGGATTGGAGAGCAGGATCCCGCGACGCGCCCCGGGACGCGCCGTGCCGATCCGGGAGATCGCGATCTCGATGCTCCGCCCGCGCGGGGCGCGGTAGTCCAGCGGCACCCGCAACGTCGCGCACTGCCGGCGTGGGTCGCGCGAGACGCCGCCGGATTCCACCGGCGGGCACTCGCCCCAGATCGGAGCCGCTCCCCCGGCTTCGGCCACCGCCGACTCCGGTGTGCCGATCCGGGCCCCGGCCGACGTGGGCACGCCTGCCGCCACGATGGCCACCGTCGCCACGGCGATGAACGATGTCAGACTTGATCGCACTGGTACCCCTTTTCGAAAGGAACAGCTGCTTTCTCAATGACTGTGAAATCGGCACCGCCAGGTACGTGAGACTCTTCGCTTGATCACGTGGAGAAACAGGGGCCGTGGTTCGCGGTGGGAGTCGAGCTGCTGTTGCTCCCCATGACCCACACCGAGATCGAGATCACCGCGGAGTTGGTGCGGGATTTCCGGTGCAGCCGATGCAGCGGCCCGGACGCCGCCTGATCGGCCACCACATCGACGTCGTGCGTTCGAGGACGTGACCCCCGCGGCCGGGTCGCGGTCATGACGAGGCCGGTGCTGCCGCGCCGGATGTCAGAGCCGCCTGTACGATGCGGAGCGCCTCGCCCGCGTCGATGCCGACGCTGGCGATCAGGGCCGCGTAGTCGGCGGCGGCTCGGTGGGCTCGCTCCCGGCCCTCCTCGCCGGCGGCCGAAACGAACGAGCCCGCCCGCCCGCGTGTCTCGATCAGCCCTGCCTCCTCCAGTTCCCGGTAGGCCCGGCCGACCGTGTTGACGGCCAGGCCGAGGTCGGCCGCGAGGTGGCGGATGGTCGGCAGCCGGGCGCCCACGGCCAGCGTGCGGTCCTGGATCTGCCGGGCGAGCTGGGCTCGTAGCTGCTCGAACGGCGGCACCGGCGAGGCCGTGTCGATGACGATCATCGGACGCTCATGGCCCGCCGGCCCACCGTCGCGCTCGACGGCGTCCTGGCATGGAGCGCGATGCACGCGGCCAGGCCCAGGACCAGGTAGGCGGCCGAAGCGGCGCTCCACCAGCCGGGCGCGGTGCCGAACAGCAGCACCATGGGCAGCGACCACTGCACGTTCGGCGTGGTGACGGCGCGGGCGTCCTCGACGCGCATGATGACGTCGGCGGTGAGCGACTCCTCGTCCTCCGCCACGACCGGGCGCCTGATCAGGTGACGCAGCTGCATGGCGGTGATGGCGGTCACGCCGAGCAGGCCGATCAGCACGACGACGGCCAACTGCCGCACGGTTGAGTCGGGAACGGCCAGGGCGCTCCCGGCCAGCGCCATCGCACCGGCGAACGTGACGACCGCGAAGACGGCGTACGGCCGGCCGAGCACGACCCGCCAGCCGGGCTGGATCAGATGGGCGGCCCTGCGGGACAGCGTCGCGCCCGCCCGCTGGTCGACGCGTCGCACCCACCAGTCGAGCAGCGACTGGGCCAGCAGCAGCCCGGCCACCAACGCGGTCAGGGCCAGCAGCGGCAGCGGGCGATGCGGCTGGAAGCCGCCGAAGGCGGAACTGGCCAGCCGGTCGTAGGCCGCGGCGAGCGCGCTCGCGAGGATCAGCACGGCCAAGATGACGTTGGCGGCGAGGCCGGCGCGTCTGCGGACCGCCAGCCGGCTGGCCAGCAGCGGGGTCGGACGGGCGTCGGCCAGGTCGTGCCGGGCCAGCCACTCGCCCGCCAGTCGCAGATCGGCCGCACGCACCGGCGGGCCGACGTCCGGTAACGGTTCACGGGTCACAGCGCCTCCTTTTGTCGCAAGCTTTGTAGCAACATAGTGCGTCATGCCTTGCGACAAAGTCAACGCCCCGTGGGCTCTCGTCGTCCCGGTGGCGCGAGCCCCGGCTCAGCGGCGGCCGTCGCCGTGGACCATCAAGTGGACGGCGGCCGGCGTCGTCATCGCCTCGGTGGCGGTGACTTCGAAGACGCACCACGGCAGCGTGCGCCCCCACCCGACAGCGGCGTCGGCGGCCTCTTCATTGGCCCTGACCAGCACCGCGCCGCCGTGACACACGGCGACACCTCATGGGCCAGGTTCACCAGATCCCCGCTCATACCTGTCCAGCCTCTCCCCAGGCGAAACGGCACCCCCGGCGACGCCCTCGGCTGACATCGCACGTACGTGGATGAAGCGTCCCGGAGGTCACCTCCGGGACGCTTCATCGCTGCCCTCGTTAATCTTGATGAAGCAGTTGACCATGGTGAACGTTGCCGTCAAGATCGCCGTCGGCGTTCAGCGGGGAACGACCTGCGCCCGGACGCCGGGCAGGTCGTCGAACGCGGCGGACGAATCCATCGTGATCAGGATTCTGGCGGTGGCGGCCGCCGTCGCGGCGATCAGCAGATCGTACGCTCCCCGTGTCTTTCCCGACCGGCGCACATGCGCCAGAAGACGAGCGTGAACCCTGGCGACGTCCACCGTGTACTCCTCGACCGGAATCAACGCCAGAACCTCATCCACGAAAGCCTGCCGTCCGGGACGGCGCGCCTCATCTGCCAGCTCCACACCGACGAGCAGCTCGGCCACGGTGATCGCGGCGACCGCCACATCGTCGGCATCCCCGATCACCGCGTCCACGGAGGCCCTGCCCCGCTCCGCCGCGATCAATACGCCGGTGTCCAGGATCAGGCGTCGGGCCACGTGCTCCTCATCTCGTCGTCGACAGCCTCCCGGGCCGCCGCGACATCGGCCTCGAAATCGGCGTCCAGCGTCCCCGCAGCTCTGGCCAGGAAGGCTTTGACCATACGTCCCGGCGCCGTGGGCGCGGGACCGATCACCGCGATCCGCTTACCTCCCCGGGTGACCACGATCGTCTCCCCTCGCTCCGCCTCGTCCAGAACGACCGCGAAGCTTCGAGATGCCTCAGTAGCAGTCATCACCTTCATGAAATCAGACTATCTGATTTTGAACGGGGACCCGTTGATCGTTCTTACCGGCCATCGGACATCCTGGATCATAGATGAACGGGGCGCGCGACTTTTTCCGTATCCGCAAGGTCGCCGGCCTCGGGGACATGTGCTTTCACGATCTCCGGCACACCTGCGTTGCCCTGCTGCCCAACCTCGGCGTCCCGCCCCAGGTCATCCGCGACATCGAGGTGACCATGACCATCTACGCCCACGTCTCCCTCGACGACAAGCGCAACGCTCTTGGCAGGCTGGGCGGCGCCCTCGGCTGACATCGCACGCACACAAATGAAATGTCCCGGAGGTCACCTCCGGGACACTTCATTTCCGCCCTCGTTAACAGCGCCACTTTTCGCAATGGCGATGCCTGGTCGGCTCTGGTTCCTCACCGCGCAGCAATGTGAGTCGTACCCGCTGCCGGGCCTTGCGCTCCGCCAGGTTGGCATCCTCACCGATACCCGAATAGGACCCGCCCATATCGTGCCTGAAGCGGCGACCATCCTGCTCCTGCAAGCGAAGCGGCATTGTGTTGTCCGTCCTGCTCACATTCTCATGATCCTGCGTTTGGGCGGGATCGTCCAGGACACGAAAAACCTGGGATTTGAAGCAGCAGAGACGTTGCTGTCACTGAAGATCAAAAAAGGCCCCGAACGATAATCGCTCGGGGCGTTTGTGCTGCTCAGTTGCTGTGGTCAGGGGCGGGGTCGAACCGCCGACCTTCCGCTCTTCAGACGGAGCGATCACCCTGCCCCGCTCGACGGCCACGAGGCCAGAAGGCTGTAGACGGCTGCCAACGTGTGCTCGCGGTGGCCGATGTTGTCGTCAACCCTCACGTTCCAGAACCGAGATCGGACGAACACCCCTCCCCGGCATCAGCACAGATTGCCCCCACTGGGGCCGGAATCGACCTGCAACAAGTAGTCATCGCTGTCCTTCTCCTCCGGCCTGTCGGAGTACCACACAGACAGGTAGACATTCCGACTGTTGATGACCTTGGCGAGGCAGACCTGCGTCACACCCTCCTCCGGCTTCGGCACCGGCGTTTGCTTCCAGCCGTCCTTCGACTGCGACAGCACCGGCAAGGCCAGCGACCACCAGCACCACGACAATCATGGGCGCCCCCGGCGGCCTGCAGGTCGTACACGATCTGCCGCCAGACACCTTCGACGTACGGCCCGGCGAGGTGTGGGCGGTGGCGTTCCGCGCGGCCAATCCCGGCGTGTGGATGAACCACTGCCACAACCTCGCGCACGCCGACCAGGGGATGGCCCTGCATCTGCGGTACGAGGGCGTGACATCCCCCTTCCACGGCGGGCACGGCGGCTAGCACCGCGTGGAAGTTTCACGGCGGGGCGGGGCGTCCCGCCACCGGGCGGAAGTGGTCTTCGCAGGAGACGAGCGGGGACGGGCCGACACGGAAGGATCATGCTGCGGGCAACCGGTTGCCCGGATTTTGCGGCTATATAAGGATTCTCGCGTGACTGATCGCGCGCCCAGCGGGCCGGTGGAGATCACGGAGCCGGAACCGGCCGACGCGGAACCCGGCGCACGTCCCGCCGAGACCTCCAGCAAGACGACCGGCGAGTCAACCGGTGAGGTGGCCGGGCGGCGGTGGGTGCCCAGGTTCCTGACCGACCCCGGCGACCGGCTGGCCCTGCTCCTCTGGGCGCTGTCGCACGTCGGTGTGCTGATCTACGCCTACCTGGCCGGCCCTGGCAGGACCACCGACCCCTTCCTCAACCGGTTCACCCGCTGGGACGCCGAGAACTTCATCACCATCGCCCAGTTCGGCTACGACGGCCCCCCGGGCATGCAGGACGCTGAGAAGCTGCCGGCGTTCTTCCCCGGCATGGCGATACTGATCAGGGTGATGCGGCCGGTCATCGAAGACGGCCGGCTGGCCACGATGATCATCTCGCTGGTGGCCAGCGCGGTGCTCGCGGTGGCACTGTCGCGGCTCGCCGAGACGTACGCGGCAGGCAGCGGCCGGTACGCGGTGGCGGCGCTGTTCCTCAGCCCGTTCGCCGTGTTCCTGTACTCCGGCTACTCGGAGGCGCTGTTCCTCGCCCTGGCCGTCTCGGCGTGGCTGCTCGCCAGGAACGGCCGCTGGGAGGACGCCGCGCTGTGCGCCACCGGAGCCGCCACGGTGCGCATCTCCGGCCTGTTCCTGGCCTTCGGGCTGCTCGTCATGTTCCTGGTGGCGGAGAACGGCCGCAAACGCCCGGGCGGGTGGCGCCTGCTGCCCTGGCTCGCGCTCCCCGGTGTGCCGCTCGTGCTGTACAGCGTCTACCAGTGGACCCGCACCGGCGACTGGCTGGCCTACAACTCGGTGCAGGACCGGTTCTGGGGCCGGCACGCCGTCTGGCCGTGGGAGGCGCTCGCCAACACCTGGAGCATGTCCGACGACGTCGCCTCGCTCACCACGTCCTACTACGAGGAGATCATCTCGGCCGCGGTGCTGCTGGTGCTGGCCGGCTGCCTCGCGGTACGGCGCAAGTGGCCGGAGTTCGCGTACATCATCCCCCAGGTGCTGTCCTTCCTCACCCTGTCGTCGTTCTACATGTCGATCGGCCGGGGGTCGCTGACCTGGTTCCCCCTGTGGATCGCCATCGGCGTCGCGGGGGTGCGAAGACCCTGGGTGTGGCTGGTGAGCATGGCCATCATGATCCCGGTCATGGCGATCAACACCGGGAACTTCACCACCGGCGCGTGGATCGGCTGACACCGCCCGCGCCCGGCGGTCCACCGGCGTGCGTCAGGGCGGGCGCGGGGCGGCGGGTGCCGTCAGGGCCAGGAGGAGTCCTGCTCGGGGTCGCCACCTCCGTCATCCGATGGCAAGGGAACCCGTACCGCAGGGCCGCCAGGCCCGCCTGCGGCGCGGGGATCTCCTCGGGCTCCGCTGGGTGGACCTCGACCTCGACGGCGCGAAACTCGAAGTGATCCAGACCCTCCAGCGGGTCGGGGGTCGTCTTCAGTTCGTCCGCCCCAAGACCAATGACTCCGAACGGACTGTCCCGATTCCCTCGATCTGCGTCGAGACACTTCGGGAGCACCGTAGGCGACAGTTCGCCGAACGCTCCGACCGCTGGCAGGACTGGGAGGAACACGGCCTCGTCTTTCCGTCTCGGCGTGGAACGCCTCTGGAGCCGGACAACCTCCGGCGAAGCTGAGAAGCGATCCGCAAGGCCGCCGGCCTCGGGGACATGCGCTTTCACGATCTCCGTCCCCTGCGTGACCCTGCTACTCAACCTCGGCGCGCCGCCCCAGGTCGTCCGCGACATCGTCGACCACAGCGACATCGAGGTGACCATGACGATCTACGCCCACGTCTCCCTCGACGACAAGCGCAACGCTCTCGGCAAGCTCGGCGATGCCCTCGGCTGACATCGCACGCACACAAATGAAGTGTCCCGGAGGTCACCTCCGGGACACTTCATTTCCGCCCTCGTTAACAGCGCCACTTTTCGCAATGGCGATGCCTGGTCGGCTCTGGTTCCTCCATCGCGCTGCTGGCGGTGGGGGGACTCCCCGGCCCGGTTCATCACGTCGACGTGCGGTCGGACCCTCTGATCGAGTTGCTGCAACTGCGGCCTTCTTCGGTGGCTCCGACCCCTCCAGAGGCTCCGACCCCTCCAAAAGCCCCATCTCCTCCAGAAGCCCCGTCCCCTCCTGTGTTGCCGGACGCGAGCATCGGCGTCCAGCCGCTCACCCCTGCGCGGATCAACCTGCCGTACGACGCCGTCTCCGATGGGTACGAGCCGCCCGTGCTCCTGGTGGTACTGACCGCCTTGCCGCTGGCGGCCCGGCGCAGGTATCCGCTCACCACCTTCTGGGTGGTGGTGTCCGCGACGCTGGCCATGAACGGCGGTGAGACGTGGATCACCATGCTGACCTGCGCGATCGCCGGCTACAGTGCCATCGCCCACAGCCGCAACCGGGTGCCCGCGGTAACCGGCCTCCTGCTCGCGGCCGTGCTCGCCGGCGCCGTGGACCGAGATGTCGCGTCCGGCCTCCCCAGTCTCCCCAGTTGGCTGGGGCCTTACATCGTCCTGCTGAGCGCCGGGGTCTGCGCGAGCATCATCCGCTTCTTGCGGCGGAGCCGGGATCGGCTCACCGAACTTCAGCAGGCCCAGGAGGAAGCCATGCGGAAGGCAGTCGAGGCCGAGCGTTCCCGGATCGCCGCCGAACTCCACGACGTGGTGACCCACAATGTGAGTGTGATGGTGATCCAGGCGGGCGCGGCGCGCAAGGTGATGGACGCCGAGCCGGAACTGTCCAAGCAGGCACTGCTCGCGATCGAAAGCAGCGGTCGAGCCGCCATGGCCGAACTGCGCAACGTCATGGGCCTGCTTGCCGGACCGGAAGGCGGGCGCGTGGACGGCCGGGACGACGGGCTCGAACCGCAACCCGGACTCGACCAACTCGACGGCCTCGTCGAGCGGGTACGCGCCGCGGGGGTGTCGGTGGACGTCGCACTCTCGCCGCCGAGCCCCCTGCCCGACGGGATCGGCCTCACTGTCTACCGCGTCGTGCAGGAGGCTCTGACCAACACGATGAAGCACGCGGTCGGCGCGGCGGCGTTCGTCGCGATCGGCCACAGCGGCGACCAGCTGGAGATCGAGGTCACCGACACCGGCGGCGCGCCGGGCCCCCAGTCGCGGGCCGGCAACGGCCGCGGACTGATCGGACTCCGTGAGCGGCTGGCCGTCTACGGCGGAACCCTGGTCACCGGACCCAGAACCGGGGGCGGGTATCGGATCACGGCCCGCATTCCGTGGACCGCCGTATGAGCGGGCCGCTGCGCGCGGTCATCGCCGACGACCAGACGCTGGTCCGCACCGGGTTTCGGATGATCCTCTCCGCCGACGGCATCGAGGTGGTGGCGGAGGCGGCCGACGGGGCCGAAGCGGTCGCCGCCGTGCGGGGCACCAGGCCGGACGTCGTGCTCATGGACATCCGGATGCCGCGGATGGACGGCATCGAAGCCACCCGCCAGATCATGAGCGGTGGAGCGAACGAGACCCGCGTCGTCATCCTGACCACCTACGATCTCGACCGCTACGTCTACGCCGCCCTCACCGCCGGCGCCAGCGGCTTCCTGCTCAAAGACATCAGCCCTGAGCACCTGGTGGCCGCGGTACGTCTGGTGCGCTCCGGCGACGCCCTGCTCGCACCGACCATCACGCGCCGCCTCATCGAGCGTTTCGCACCCCGGGACGAGGCGAGGCCGATCTCCACCGCGATCTGTCCGAACTGACGCCCCGAGAACTGGAAGTGCTACGCCTGCTCGCCACCGGCCTGAGCAACGCCGAACTCGCCGACCGGCTGACTCTCAGCGCGACGACGGTGAAAACCCACGTCGCCCGCATCCTGTCCAAACTCGGCCTCCGCGACCGTGTCCAGGCCGTCGTACTGGCCTACGAAACCGGATTGATCTCCCCAGGCGGCCCATTGGGAACCGGCTGACCGGCCATCGTGTCTGAAGATTCTGAACATCGGCGAGCCGATCGCGTGATGCGGTACTGATCATCAAAACGCGGGGCCGAGGTCGGCGTCCCCAGTGTTGTCGCCCGACGGTCGGCCAGTAATCGGTCGTCAAAGGCGACGCGGTGACGAACCACCCTAACCGCAGCTTCCCCTCGTGGCGTTGCTCTCGGTCGTCACCATCGCCAGGAAAGGAGACCTTTGCCGTCACTGGAAATCAAAAGCCCCGAACGATATTCGCTCGGGGCGTTTGTGCTGCTCAGTTGCTGTGGTCAGGGGCGGGGTCGAACCGCCGGCCTTCCGCTTTTCAGGCGGGACAACTGCCCTGCTCGGCTGACCGAGGCCATGGTCAGTCGCATGTGGACGGTGACGCAGATGTGCTGGTGTGTGGGCATGTTGCTGCCAGTGCTGCTGTCACATCAGCGCAGGTCACCCCGCGCCGGACCGTCCATCGGGCCCCGGGGTCGATCGCCCTGGCCACAGCCCGTGAGTGACAGGCATCTCCCGCAAGAGGGGCGCCGCAGGCTTCCCGCTCTGAACCGAAGCGGGATGCCGGGGTTCGCCGGCCGGGCAGATGCTACTTCTCGTAGTGATAGCGACAGGCGGCGATCATGATGGTGTCGTCGTTGACGCGGTAGACGAGCCGATGTTCTGAAGTAATGCGCCGGGACCAGTAGCCGGACCATTCGTACTTCAGCGGCTCTGGTTTGCCGATGCCTTCGTTCTCGTTTCGGGCTATGTCGGCGATCAGCTGATTGATCCTTTTGAGGATCCGTCGATCTTCTCGCTGCCAGTAGCAGTAGTCATCCCAGGCAAGCTCGTCAAAGGGGACCTTCACGAGGTGGTGTCCTCATCGGCCAGTTCGCGGACGGTGCCGCCGCCAGCCTCCAGGCGGGCGACCGCCTCCGACAGACGTCGGCGGTTGGCAGGCGAGGCCATGAGGTAGAGCGTCTCGCGCATCGATTCGTATTCATGTTGCGACACCATAACGACGCCTTCCCCGCCAGGGCGGGTGATGAGGACTTCTTCCTGGTCATCGATGACAGCGTCGAGGGTGGCGGCGTAGTTGGCCCGCGATTCGGACATGGTCATCACCTTCATGTCTTCAGTGTACATGATGATGTACATCAAAGATGTTGCGGTGGGTCCGCACGCGGGCATGCGCAGAACTCAGGCCGTTGCATAAAGATACGAATGAGATGGAGGATTGCCGGCTACCTCAAGGGCTCAGAGGTTGGCATAGACAAGCACTTCCGTTATCTCCGAGAGATGGCCGAAGACTGGTGATGTTGCTGTCATAGGAGATCAAAAAGCCCCGAACGATGATCGTTCGGGGCGTCTTTCCTGCTCAGTTGCTGTGGTCAGGGGCGGGGTCGAACCGCCGACCTTCCGCTTTTCAGGCGGAACGATCACCCTGCTCCGCTCAACCAGCACGAGGTCAGAAGGCTGTGGACGGCTGCCGACGTGTGCTCGCGGTGGCCGATGTTGTCGTCACCGTTGTCGTCAGCCCCACCTCCCGTAGCCGATGGTGGAGGCTCGAAGCATTCAAAGAGTCCGCGGTGTCAACACCACCAGCTCATGCCGGCCGCGGAAGTGCTCACGAGTACTTCGTAGTCATCGCCGTACTCCTCTCCCGTCGCATCCACAAACTGCACAAAGAGCTCGACGTTCCTTCCTTCGACGGACTTGGTGAAGCAGTGCACCCCTTCACCGTCATCCCCCGGAGGGGGCGTCCACCCGTTCTTGAGTGCGATGTCTCGGTAGAAGGGCAGCACGTCGGCTCGCGGGCCCGAGGGACGGTAGGTCTGCCGGACGGTTGTGATCCGATCGTCCTCCTCGCAAGAGCTGTCGCGTCCCTCCTGCGGTGTCGCGCTTGCCGGACGAACATCGAGGATGCCGAGGGATGCGACGAGCCGGTCATCATCGGCATCGCACCCGTAGTTCAGCACGACAAAAGCGATAGGAACGAGCAGAGCGCCACCCCAGACAGCAGCGGCCACGAGCACCGCGATCGTCGAACGCTTCATGAGCGGGTTCTACCTCGCAGTGCTAACGTCGATGACTCCGATAACGTTGGACACAGGAACGGTGCCCTCAGCCCCCATGCGATGGTGGTTACGCGAGTCAAGAGAGACATCGCGATTGTCGCCTTGAACCCAGATACGTCCCTCCGGGACAACTACCGGCTCGAAGGTGAAATTCGAAGCCCGCTCGTTGGTCACATACGGTTCATCCACCGGCTTGCCGTCAATGACCATCCGATGCTGCGGATCGCAGCAACTGACTGTGTTCCCTGGAACGCCAATGACTCGCTTGATCATATATCCGCCACTCCCGCCCCATGATTTCGGGGGCAGAAAAGCGATGACGTCACCCACCTTGGGTGCGTATGTCCCACCGGGGATCTTACCGGTGACCAGGTCACCCTTCTTGAGGGTAGGCATCATCGCTTCGCTCGGTTCGCGGTAGGACTCCCGTCCAGTCGCCTTGGAAATTAATGGCTCAGGTATGACCGAGCACGCGGAAACTCCTGCGACCACAAACGGAACGATCAGGATATATAGCCCACGAAACGCCACTACAGCAGTATCTGGGCTGGACACCACTCCGATGCCTCGCATCTCATTACGATCTTGTAGCAAGGTATCTGAGCTTGATCCGCTTTGGCGAACACCCTTGGCGTGGTGGTCAGGCGGCCTGGGTGGCCTTGTAGACATCGGGGTTGTCGTAGCCAAGGCTTACCTCAACCTGGAACGTCGGAACTCGTTGTCGTCAAGCACAACGAAAAGCGCCCCGGCCGTGATCGGCTCGGGGCGTTTGCGCTGCTCAGTTGCTGTGGTCAGGGGCGGGGTCGAACCGCCGACCTTCCGCTTTTCAGGCGGACGCTCGTACCGACTGAGCTACCTGACCTTGGTGGTGGATCGAACACCTACCTGAGCGGTCCTGACGGGACTTGAACCCGCGACCTCCACCTTGACAGGGTGGCGAGCACTCCAAACTGCTCTACAGGACCTTGCTTGGCTGGGGCTTTTGTCCCCGGCCTTTCTGGCTTTGCCAGCCTACCAGTTCTTCGGAGGTCTTCGACCTTCCGTTTCCCTGGCGAGCCTTGGCTCTGCCGGTGCCCCCAACGGGATTCGAACCCGTGTCGCCGCCTTGAAAGGGCGGTGTCCTAGGCCACTAGACGATGGGGGCTCGGGACTCGCGTCCCGTTCCTTCGCCGTGCTCCGCTGGAGACCTCTGAAGCATAGGGGACTTTTGCCCCGTTGCCAAAGCGGCTTTCCGGCCTACGGCGTCGGTGTGACGGTGATGGACCCCGTTGGAGACGGGGCGATCGTCGGCACAGGAGAAATTGTACGGCCAGGCTCGGTCTCAACGTGACGCTGGATCTGAACCGACTGCTCACCGAGCCCTCCCAGGGTGATGTCGTCCCAGGCCCGCAGGCGGTGCGTGTCGGCGTCGAAGTACAGGACCGAGGCCGCGACGGGGGTGGGCTCGTCGTGTTCGAGGGCTCGCAGCCCGGCGCCGCCGGTGGATCCCTGGACCAGGAGGCGGCTGCCGGAGGGCAGCAGTTCGGTGGATCGCTCGTGCGAGTGGCCGGTGAGGATCATCGGGGCCGCGCCGGAGAATCCCTTGGCGATCGTCGGGTCGTGGACGGCGATCAGGTCGACCTGCTTGGGGAGCCGGGCCAGCCTGGCGGCGTGGGAGCGGCCCAGCGCGTCGAGGGATTCGAGGTTGGAGTCGACGGAGACGGACTTGTCGGGGGTGAACCTGGGGTCGCCCAGGCCGTAGATGCGCAGCCCCGCCACGGTCTTGGCCGAGTCGTCGAGGACGACCGCGCCCTTCTGCCTGCGTACGGCCCGCTGGGTGGTCATGGAGTCGTGGTTGCCCCTGACGAAGACGTACGGGACGCCGAAGGTGCCGATCTCCTCGACGAACTTGTCCTCGGGGCCGGTGCCGTGGTCGGTCAGGTCGCCGGTGTCGATGATCGCGTCGATCTTGAACTGGGTGGTGATCGAGCGGATGAGGTTCCAGGCGATGGGGCTGAGATGGATGTCGGAGACGTGCAGTATCCGGATCGAGGTGGGGTCGGCGTCGTAGACCGGCAGCGCGGAGACGACGTCGTAGAGCTGGGAGACGTTGTTGACGAGCTTGGCGAGCTGGACCCGGTAGGACTCGAACCTGGTCACGATCGACTCGGCGTCGCCGACCAGTGTCGGTGCGTTGGCCAGCAGGCCGGTGTACTTGGGCTCCACCACGGAGTCCGGCCGGAAGGTCAGGGCGACGGCGGCGCCCGTGCCGGCGATCGCGACGGCGACGGCGAGCGTGCCCGCGAGGGCGGGTCCTGGGCGGCGGAAGACGATCAGAGAGGTGACCAGGGCCCCCGCCAGGCCGCAGAAGGCGGCGCGCATGATCAGCGTTCTGACCCCGTTGCCCAGTTCCTCCTCCAGGAGCGCCGGGAGCCGGTCCGCGGAGAACCTCGGGTCGTCCAGGAACCCGCGCGCCCGGTCGGGATTGATGTTCTCCAGGGTCACCCGGAGGCCGACCGGGGCGTTGTGCGTGTCGAACAGAAGTGTGCCGAAAGGGTGAGCGTCCAGCACGGTCTCCCCGGTCCACGAGGGCTCGGCGGACATGCCGAGCTCCACCGGACCGACATTGGACCGTACGGCCCCGCCGAGCATGATGCCGAGCCACGCACCCGCCAGTGCGACGGCCGTGACGGCCGTACCGCGGGCGATCCGCCTGCCCGCGCGACCGGTGGCGAGCCGGCGGGTCCTCTGGGTCCAATCAGCGAATTTCATGGGCCTCCACCTCGCCCCGGGAGCGCCGGGGCAGAATGACAGGTGTGATCGAGATCTCGCGGGAGAAGTTCGAGGAGCTCGTGGCCGAGGCTCTGGACACCATCCCCCCCGCGCTGACGAAAATGATGGACAACGTGGTGCTCGTCGTCGTCGACGACCCACCCGAGCCAGATCTTCTAGGTCTTTACACCGGCATTCCCCTCACCGAACGTGGCGGCTGGTACGCAGGAGTGTTACCCGACCGGATCGAGATCTACCGCAGGCCGATCTGCTCGATCTGCGAGACCGAGGAGCAGGTCATCGAGGAAGTGCAGATAACGGTCGTGCACGAAATCGCCCACCATTTCGGCATCGACGATGACCGGCTGCACGAGCTGGGCTGGTAACTAGCCCTGCACAACACATCAAAACCGCCGTTCCTGAAATATCACAGCTTATCATTACGGTTTGCATGCGCTTGATTGCTTTCGGTTGCGCGTCGGCCTCACAGCAGGCACCGTAGGTTACACAGTGAACACCCACAGTCAGTGTGCCTGCGAGCTCAGCGGAGTCCTATGGCGGCGACCAAGTCCGGCCGACCACCCGGGCGGCACCGCCGTCCGGCGGAACGCCAAGCGACCTACGGCGAGGTCATCGCCATCGGCGAGTTCCGCGCGCTCTGGATCGGCCAGGGGCTCTCCCTGCTCGGCGACCAGCTCTCCCGGGTGGCGCTGTCCGTCCTGGTCTTCGAGCGGACGGACTCGCCCCTGGCCACGGCGTCGGTCTACGCCCTGACCTACCTGCCACCGATCATCGGCGGGCCGCTCCTCGCGGGACTCGCCGACCGCCACGCCCGACGGCGCATCATGCTCGTCTGTGACGTGCTCAGGGCCCTCCTGGTCGCGCTCATGGCGATCCCCGGCACCTCGTTCGCCATGCTGTGCGTGCTGGTCTTCTGCGTGGTGCTGCTCAGCGCGCCGTTCTCGGCGGCGCGGGCGGCGCTCCTGCCGGAGCTGCTCACGGGCGACCGCTACGTCGCGGGCTCCGCCCTGCAGAACATGACCAACCAGGGCGCGCAGATGCTCGGCTTCGCCGCCGGCGGCTTCCTGATCATGGGAATGGGGCCGTATCGCGCGCTTGCCCTGGACGCGGCGACCTACCTGGCCTCCGCGCTCATCATCGTCTCGGGTGTACGGCGGCGTCCCGCCCCCATCTCCGCCGACGAGAACCGGCCCTCGATGTGGACGATGACCCGCGCCGGCGCCAGGCTGGTCTTCGGCGACCCCCGGTTACGGACGCTGGTGCTCTTCGCCTGGCTCTGCGGCTTCTACGTGCTCCCCGAGGGGATCGCGGCCCCGTACGCCGGTGAGCTGACCAGAAATCCCCAGCAGCTCTCCCTGGTCACCGGTCTGCTGATGGGTGCCATGCCCACCGGTACCGTCGTCGGCGCGTTCCTGTTCAGCCGCTACGTCAGTCCGTCGAACCGGCTGCGGTCGATGGGCTGGATGGCGATGCTGACCTGCGCGCCGCTGATCCTGTGCGCGGCACGGCCGCCGCTGCCCGTGGTGCTGCTGCTCTGGTTCGCCTCGGGACTGGGCGGGGCCTACCAGCTCGCGGCCAACGCCGCGTTCGTGCAGTGCGTCCCCGCCGAGCGGCGGGGGCAGGCATTCGGGCTGGTCCAGTCGGGCCTGCTGGCCTCCCAGGGCGTCGGGATCCTGGTGGGCGGGGCCGCGGCCGACCATCTCGGCCCCGAGATGGTGGTGGCACTGGCCGGCGCGACCGGACTCGCCGTGGCGGTCGCGCTGGCCGTGCTCTGGAGGGGATCCCGCAAAGAGATCATCGAGAGGGTTCGCGCCGAGGCGAACTCCTGACTCACCCCTGGGGGCGGGGGTCGTCGCTACGCGGCGGCACCGTGCCGTACGGGGCCGAAGGGGGCTGGGGAGCCTGGTAGGGGGGATACTCGGGGGCCTGCTGGTGCGGAGCGCGGTGCTGGCTGGTGGCCTTGGCCCAGCCCTGCTCGGCCTTGGTCTTGGCGTCCACCCAGATCGGGTTGTCCTTGTTCTTATCGATCAGGTCCTGGAGGACCGACCTGTCCTTGTTCTCCTCGGGCAGGAGCACCCAGCCGATCGCGTAGATCGCCACCCCGAGACCACCGAAGAAGGTGGCGATGGCGAGGGCCGCGCGGATGATGTTGGGGTCCACTCCGGCGTAGCGTCCGAGGCCGGAGGCCACCCCGGCGACGATGCGCCCGTCCCTGGTCCTGCGGAGCTGCTTGACGCCGGAAAAGTCGTTTTCGTTCATGTATTAAGACTGCCCCGTAGCGGGTCCTCATCACATCGGGACTTCCCCTGGCGCAACCCTGACATCCACCCTGTTCGTCCCGGCAATACCCTGACAGGGCCGAACAGAGAGGAAAAGCCATGGACGACCTCCTGCGTATCGACGACACGCTCTCCGAGGAGCAGCGGCTCATCCGCGACACCGTGCGGGACTTCGTCGCGGACCGGGTGCTCCCTCATATCGGCGACTGGTTCGAGGAGGCCGTCTTCCCCGCCCGCGAGCTCGCCCCGGCGCTCGGCTCGCTCGGCGTGCTGGGCATGCACCTGGAAGGGTACGGCTGCGCGGGCCTCGACGCCGTCTCGTACGGGGTGGCCTGTCGCGAACTGGAGGCGGGAGACTCCGGGCTGCGGTCGTTCGTCTCCGTGCAGGGCTCGCTCGCGATGTTTCCGATCTGGAAGTACGGCTCCGCCGAGCAGAAGGACGAGTGGCTGCCCCGGATGGCCGCGGGCGACGCGATCGGCTGCTTCGGCCTGACCGAGCCCGACCACGGCTCCGATCCGGCCGGCATGCGCACCCACGCCAAGCTGGACCCCTCGGGCGACTGGATACTCAACGGCGCCAAGATGTGGATCACCAACGGCTCGATCGCCGACGTCGCGGTGGTCTGGGCGCAGACCGAGGACGGCGTCCGCGGCTTCGTGGTGCCCACCGACACCCCCGGCTTCACCGCCCCGGAGATCCACAAGAAGATGTCCCTGCGGGCCTCGGTGACCTCGTCGCTCTACTTCGACGACGTCCGCCTGCCCGCCTCCGCGGTACTTCCCGGGGTGCGCGGCCTGAAGGGCCCGCTGTCCTGCCTGTCCGAGGCGCGCTTCGGCATCCTGTGGGGCGTGGTGGGGGCGGCCCGCGCCTGCCTGGAGTCCGCGGTCGACTACTCCACCTCCCGTATCCAGTTCGGCAGGCCCATCGGCGGCTTCCAGTTGACCCAGGAGAAGCTCGCCTGGTCCTATGTCGGACTGGGGCAGTCACAGCTCACCGCGCTCCATCTGGGCCGCCTCAAGGACGCGGGGACCCTCACTCCCCGCCAGGTCAGCTTCGGCAAACTCGCCAACGTCCGCGCCGCCCTGGACATCGCCCGCCAGGCACGCTCCATCCTGGGCGGCAACGGCATCACGCTGGAGTATCCGGTGATCCGGCACATGAACAACCTGGAGAGCGTGCTGACCTACGAGGGCACCCAGGAGATCCACACGCTCGTGCTCGGCGAGGCGCTGACCGGCATCCCCGCCTACCGCTGACGCTTCCGTGTCGCGTACGCCCGAGGGGCCCGGGTCCGGCGCCGTTCGGGCTACCTCCGGCGGGGGTGGCGCTGGGGCAGGCCGCAGGGGCGCCACTCGGGGGCCTGGGCGGCCCGCTCCAGCTTCTCCGCCCAGGAGACCCCGGTACGCAGGTAGAAACGGAACAGCTCGGCGGTGGCGCGGGCGTCGGCCAGCGCGGCATGGGCCCCGAGAAGCGGGATGCCCGCGCGCTCGCAGCAGGCGGCGAGCGTCCACCGGCCGTCGGGGATGAAGCCCGGTGCCAGCCGCTGCGTGCACAGCGTCTCGGTCACCCACTCGCTGCCGGGCAGGTGCCGCAGGAAGCGCAGGTCGAAGGAGGCGTTGTGGGCCACCAGGACCCGGCCGGCGATCCGCTGCCAGACCTCGTCCAGCAACTCCTCGATCATCGGCGCGCCCGCGACCATCGCGCCGGTGATGCCGTGGACGTGCACGGCCCCGGTGCCGCGCCCCGGATCGACCAGCGAGTGCCACTCGTCGACGGTCTCGCCCTGGGCGTTCAGCGAGACGAGCGCTATCTCGCAGATCCGGTCGCCCCTGGAGGGCGAGAAACCGGTGGTCTCCACGTCGACCACGACATACCCTTGCCGCGTGGAGACATGTGCGCTGCGGGCGGGCTCAAGCCCCGAGCTCGTCATGCCCGCCACTCTAGGAGCCGTTCCCGCCCTCCACCTGCCGTTCGGCAAACAGGTGACCGCGAATAGGCCTGGCGACGGACGTTAGTGGACACTATCCTCGGTACGCTGTCACCTGCGGGGCGTTAGCTCAATGGTTAGAGCTGCGGACTTTTAATCCGTAGGTTCTGGGTTCGAGTCCCAGGCGCCCTACCACCCGCGAGCAGGAACGTAGGCTCTGACCTGGGCCTACGTTCCTGACGATCTTTCTCCGCCCATGCAGCCGGACGCAGCCGTCTGCCACCGGTCCCGGAATATACGCGGAATGGGATCGACGACGTTTCCCCAGGTCAGCTCAGAGGTTTCGGAAGCTCGCGGAGCGGTTCCGGGGCCGCGGTAGCCGACACGACGAAGGACCCCGAGGGCTACCCGGAGTCCTTCGTGTCCTGTTGTTGAGATTGTCACGTCGTGAGCACTTCCAAGATCCGCTTGTTGGCCACCTCGTGTTGGCCGTCGATGATGTACCCCGGCGCGGTTCACACTCTCACCCGATTGAATGAGACTGCAGCCAACCAGGCGATAAGCCGGAACTCCATCCCGTGTCCGATCCGGCACGGGAGTGACCGAAGCGGTACTGATGCCAAGCTTGACCGACCTTGTTTCGCTCTCGTCGCCGGAGCCTCACTCGGCGACCTCGACGTGTGAGCTCACGATCACGGAGTGGAGATCGAACGCCTCCTCGGGCAACAAAACTCGCTCCGCACGGCCGGTATGGACATCGACCAGGTAGAGCTGGGATTCATACCCCTTTGTCTCGATATGAATGAGCACTCTGCTGGTGTCGTACCAGTAGACAAAGCTTTCGATCTCCCGTAGACCGTCGATATCGGGGGTGACACGGCTAACGATCTGGCCGGTCTTCGCATCCAAGGTGCCAACGGTGCGGGATGGCACGCCATACTTCTCGCCATCGAATGCAAGCAGGTGGCCATCGGGAGAGACGTGAGTCTTCGACAGCATCAGGTAGGGGAGAATCGGAAAACGGACCTTTGACGTTCTCCCCGGACGCACAGCGCTCGCCTCCGTTGTCTTGGCGGAGTCCTTGTGAGCGGCCACGAAGGTCGTGCCTACATCAGAGACGCCGATGACACAACATGCCCGTGGGAGAGTGAGAACCTTGGCGGTTTTCACGTCATATCGGATGGCACGCGACTTGGGGTGGCCGCCTATCGAGTCGACTGCCAACCACCGACTGTTGCGGGAGAACCCGAAAGACATCTCCCACCCGTCCCAACTCTTCGGGGTTGGGACGATACGGACCGTCCCTCGCTCAAGGTCGCGGATCACGAGGCGTTCACTCTTGGCGAGCACGTAAGCGAGCCGGACGCCATCCGGTGACACAGCGATCTTGCCTAGGTCTTCGTCCGGTAGCGCGTCACGGACTGCCCACTGCTTCCCGGAGGTGGTAACCACGTGCCACACGCCACACGTCTTCCCGAAGTCACCACAGGGCGAGTAGGCATACCGGATCGGCTCCGACAGCTTTTTCGGGAGAGTCGGGGCAGGCGGCTTCGCGATTCTCGTTGATACCTCGACATGTACTGTAGAGGACTCTCGATAGGCCGCGGCGGTGTTGATCGGCTGCGAAACAACCGCGCCCATCATGAGAGATACGAACGCGAAGCCTCGTCGGCCGAGCCTGTTCACGGGTGACCTCCAATTGACGACGATCACCATAGATCAGGTGGGGGGCGCGCGGAATATGTGTGAGCCACGAAGGCATCAAGCAGGCCGGGATGGGCCTGCAAGCGGACCCGTTCCCGCTTGGCGCGCGCCTCCGGGGCCAGACCACCACCATCTGGATATCGCATCCCACTGGCAGACTCACCGGAACTCGACCTGTCCTGACCTGTACCCCCGTTTTCCCACCTCAGAGCACCAGAGTCAGTAGATGATCCCCAAGCTGATGGCTTCAACTCACCGGACGTGGCAGCTTCGGATAGTGCAGGACTTCCACGTACATGATCCGTTCCTCAACGACGTCAAGGATCAGATCACCTCTCGGCGGAAGCAGCGGCACGCATCTGTGCCCGGGACCGTACGCTCCGTCCGGCCGCTCGGCCGTATAGAAGCTCTGGCAGAAGTCATCACCGCATCCGCACTCCTCGTGGAACCGAATGTCCCAGGTGGAGACGGCAAGGTCTTCCTCCCCTTCTTCTCTCAAACACGCGATGAGATCCGCGACGAGATCGGGGAACAACTCACGTACGAGCGGCCGCTCGATCTTGCTCATGTCACACAGTCTCCCAGCCCCCTCTTCGAAAGCGTCATCAAGTTCCGGACCATGCACGGTTTTCCTCCCCATGCAGGTGGGAGACGGCACCCGAAACGCCAGTTCAGAGCGTTGTGAATGGCAATAAGAGCCGTCCATTTTTAATCCGTAGGTTCTGGGTTCGAGTCCCAGGTGCCCTACTCCGCATTACCAGCTTGAACTGCGGATTCTTCCTAATGGCCTGGTCGCCGTTCCCCGTAGTTCGGTAAGGGAGTCGCTGTGCGTATCGTCATACCGCTGTTCGACCGGTTCACCGCCCTTGACGCGGTTGGTCCGTATGAGGTGCTCAAGTTCTTGCCGGGCGTCGAGATCGTGTTCGCGGCCACCGAGCCCGGACCGGTGCGGGACGTTCCCAGATGGCTTGCCATCACCGCCGATGCGACGTTTACCGATATTGACTCCTGTGACGTGTTAGTGGTTCCCGGGGGTCCAGGAGCGCGGGAATTACTGCGGGATGGCGAACTTCTCGATTGGCTCCGGCGGATGCACCAGGGGAGCATTTGGACGACTTCCGTGTGTACGGGGTCGTTGCTGCTGGGAGTCGCCGGACTGCTGACAGGACTCTCGGCGACTAGCCATTGGGCGGCGATCGATGTGCTGGAGTCGTTCGGGGCCACCTACACGGCCGAGCGCGTGATATTTCAGGGAAAGATCGTGACCGCCGCCGGAGTCTCTTCCGGCATCGACATGGCGCTCGCGCTGGCAGCGCGCATCACCGATCAGACCACTGCCGAGGCGATCCAACTTGCGATCGAGTACGACCCACAGCCACCGTTCGACGCCGGATCCCCCGCGAAGGCGTCCCGGGCCGCCAGGGCCCTTCTTGCCCGAGGAATTCGCTGACGGTACGACCCTCCGGAGTACCGCAACGCGCACCCGTAGGGTCAGGGAACAGGGACCTACCGGATCCGACGCGCGATCATGCCGCTGACCTGTAGAGAAGGCAAGACCGCCGGACCCGGTTCGCTGGGATGCCCGGTTCCCGCCATCGTGGCCAAGGCCGGTATCAAAGATCTTGTGACAAGATCGCGGGATGCTGCGACTCACCGATTTCATCATCGACTGCCCGGACACGATGAAGTTGGCGGCCTTCTACTCCGAGGTGACGGGCCGCCCGATCAAGGAAGGCAGCCACGAGAACTGGGCCGGCATCAAGTTCGGCGAGGTCGAACTGGCCTTCATCCGGGTGGACGACTACCGCGCTCCGCGGTGGCCCGACAGCGAGCACCCCAAGCAGTTCCACCTCGACTTCGAAGTCGACGAGATCGAGTCCGAGCAGCGCCGCGTCCTCGACCTCGGCGCGACGCTGCAGCAGGACTTCATCGGCCCCGAAGGCTACGGCTGGCGGATCTACACCGACCCGATCGGCCACCCCTTCTGCCTGTGCCGCAACAAGGGCGTCATCTGGACCGACCAGGGCCCGATCTGGACCTAGCCATGGGTCGGCCCCCCTACAGGTCGCGATCGCGCTGTGGCCGATCACCGAACCGGTTGACGGCGATCGAAGGTCCGGGACCGTCTCGGAGGGCGCGGAGGGTGCACAGGCCAAGGGGCCGGGGCCACTGGGCACGAGACCGAGAGGCCGAATCTCAGGTGCGTCCGTACCGGTCGACCCCATGATCGTCGTGCCAGATCCGTGCCGGACGCAGCGGGCGATCATGGTGAATCACCGGGAGCGGCGGGGAACCGCACCGCCCCTGGCAGGACCTATGATTCCGCGGGTCAGTGAACCGCCCCGGCTTTGCTGGAGACCCGGAACGGGGGGCGGCCCCTGCCCGTCTTGATCAGCGGCAGGACCGAGCCCTGGTCGTCGTCGCGTTCTTCCCTCGCTGTCTCGCGCCGAGCGCGACGAGGCGTCGGGACGGCGACCTGCCGCCCGGCACCTAGCACGGCTGGCGCCGCACGTTGACACCTTGTTTGCTACCGATCGATCGGTAGGATTCGAGGCATGGACATCATCGCGGCCACCCGGCACGGCAAGGTGCGTGGCCTGCTCCAGGACGGGATCGCGGTCTTCCGTGGCATTCCCTACGCGGCGGCTCCCTTCGGAGCCGAGCGCTTCCGTACCCCCGCGCCCGTTCAGCCCTGGGAAGGGGTCCGTGACGCGCTGAAGTTCGGGCCGACCGCCCCCAAACGTCCCTACCGGCCACCGCTGGACCGGCTCATCCCCGAGGAGCGGATCCCCGGCGACGAGTGCCTCAACCTGAACGTCTGGACCCCGGGCGTGGACGACGGCGCCCGCCCGGTGATGGTCTGGATCCACGGCGGCTCCCTGCGCAACGGCTCGTCGAGCCCGGCGTTGTACGACGGGCACGCCTTCGCCCGGGACGGCGTCGTGCTGGTCTCGATCAACTACCGGCTCGGCGTGGAGGGCTTCGGCGTCTTCCCCGACGCGCCCGACAACCGCGGTCTGCTCGACCAGCTCGCCGCGCTGGAGTGGGTGCGCGACAACGTGGCGGCCTTCGGCGGCGACCCCGGCAACGTCACCGTCTTCGGCGAGTCCGCGGGGGCGATCAGCATCGGCGCGCTGCTCACCAGCCCGCGGGCGAAGGGCCTGTTCCACCGGGCGATCATGCAGAGCGGTCCCCCGCACACGGTCACGCGCGAGGAGGCCGGGAAGACCGTGAAACTGATGGCGGCCAAGCTGGGCGTGCCGCCCACGGCCGAGGCGTTCGCCGCCGTCGACCGGGAGCGGCTGCTCGACGCCCAGGTCGAGGTGGTGGGCAAGGCCGATCCGATCACCGGCGGGCCCGGCTTCCACATCGTGGCGGAGCCAGGCTCCGGTCCGGTCGAGGTCGACCTCCTGATCGGTGCCAACCGGGAGGAGTACCGCCTCTGGTTCGTCCCCACCGGCGCCGTGGATCGAATCAACCGGCTGACACTGCGCCTGGCCCTGCTGAAGTTCCGCATCCCGAGCCGGGTCGCCCGGCTCTACCGCTCCGGCCGCCCCGGCGCCAAGCCCGGCGAGATCCTCGGCGAGATGGCCACCGACCTGCTCCTGCGCGGCCCGCTCAACCGCCTGGCCGATGCCGTGGAGCGGGCCTACGTCTACGAGTTCGCCTGGCGCTCCCCGGTCATGGACCTGGGCTCGTGCCACGGCCTGGAGATCGGCTTCGTCTTCGACAATCTCCGGCACGGCCGCGAGCTGGCCGGCGACGGCGCTCCGCAGGAGCTGGCCGACGCCATGCACCGGGCCTGGGTCGCCTTCGCCGCGACCGGGGATCCGGGCTGGCAGCGGTGGGACTCCTCCCGGCCCGTCATGATCTTCGACTCACCGGACTCCGGCGTCGTGCACGCCCCCAGGGACGAGGAGCTCAGGGTCTGGCTAGATCGCGGGCGGTGACCGCCGCTTCCAGGAGGCGCGCCTGCGCGGGCACCGCCAGGTCCAGTCCGGTCAGCATGCTCACTCGCCGCAGCCGGTAGTCCAGCGTGTTGCGGTGGATGTGCAGGTCGAGCGCGGTCCGGCGGCGGTTGTGTCCCCGGTTGACGAACGCGCGCAGCGTCTCCAGCAGATGGGGATGGCCGTCGAGCGGCGCCAGCTTGGCGGCCAGCCGTACCAGTCCTGCGCCTGGTCGCGCGAGCTGGTGCTCCAGCAGGACGTCGTCGAAGCGATAGAGGCCAGGCGGCCTGTTGATCCTGCGCACCAGCTCCAGCACCTCGCGGACCTCCTGCGCCGCGTCCGGGATGTTCGCGGGCTCCCCCGCCAGGGCCGCGGCGGCGAGCACCGGCCGACCCACGACCTCGGCCAGCCTGCGTACGAGCGGCTCCAGCGCGCATCCGCCGGGCAGCAGCGCGACCCCGTCGACGTGGTCCATCAGCACCAGCGTCCCGGTGTGCGCGTCCAGCGCCGACTGCACGAGCCGGACCGGCGGCGCGGGCTGCCCGAAGTCGAAGAGCACCACCTCGTGCGCCTGGCCCACCTCCACGCCCGCCGCCTCGGCCAGGCTCTCGTACGGCTGGCCGCCCAGCAGCGCGCCGATGAGCGCCCGCCGTACCCGCTTGCTCTCGCTCCTGATGTCCTCCTGCGCCTGCTGGTGGGCCAGGGCGACGGCGGGCATCGCCGTACGCAGCCAGCCGAGCAGCCCCTCACCGGCCGCGGCCAGTTCGTCGGCCTCGGCCACCTCGGTCAGCGCCTGCCACCAGACCTCGGCGCCGATGAGGTAGGCGGTCACCGCCGCCTCCAGTGGTAGCCGCTCCTCGGCCCGGCGCGCCGACCACTCGATGATGCGGGTGAGATCGGCCGGGCCCACCGCGTCGGGCCCGCGGAGCGTGCGCAGCAGGATCGCCAGGACGGCCGAGACCGAACGGGCCACCTCGCCGCTGAGGATCTCGGGCGGCGACTCCCGGTAGAACGGGATCTCGGCGGCGCACCGGGCGACCACCGCGGAGGTGAGTCCCCGCACCTTCGGCGCCATCCGGCTGTGCAGGTCGGCCATGCCGGGATCGTCACATTGCCCAAACCGGTACGTCAATCCTTGCCCCAAGTGCGGAAAGACGGCGGCCCCCGGCATGGCCAGGATGCGATCAAACCCCCCAGCCAGGAGGCCACCGTGTTCCGACGCCTGCTCATCCCCCTGATCCTCGTGCTCGCCCTGGGCACGGCTCCCGCCCGTGCCGCGACCGCGGACTGGGGCGCACCCGGCCCCTACGCCACCGCCGTGGAGGTCGGCGCGGTCAACACCCTCTACTTTCCCCGCGACATCGCCGGGAGCGACCGCCGGCACCCGGTGATCGTCTGGGGCAACGGCACGGGCGGCGCCCCGCTCGTCTATCGCGACCTGCTCCTGCAGTGGGCCAGCCACGGCTTCATCGTCTCGGCCGCCAACACCCCGATGTCGAACCTCGGCATCTCCATGCGCGCCGGGATCGACGCCCTCACCCGGCTCGACGCCGACCCGTCGAGCATCTTCCACGGCAAGGTCGACCTGACCCGCATCGGCGCCTCGGGACACTCCCAGGGCGGCGCGGCCGCCATCGTCGTCGGCGCCGACTCCCGTGTCGACAGCATCCTGCCCATCCAGCCCGGCCCGCTGGCCGACATCGACGACGTCCACGGCCCCGCCTTCCTGATGGCCGGCCAGAACGACTCCATCGTCTGGCCCGCGCTGGTCAGGGCCTTCTACAACGACGCGGACCACATCCCGGCGATCTACGGCGAGGTGCGCGGCGCCGACCACTTCACCGTCGTGGGCGACCCCGGCCCGTTCGCCGCGCCCACCACCGCCTGGTGGCGCTTCCAGCTCATGGACGACCCGCAGGCCCGCGCCCTGTTCTACGGCCCGGACTGCGGCATCTGCGTCGACCGCGGCACGTGGTCGGACGTGCGCCGCAACGCGCTCGTGCCGCGATAAGGAAGGTCTTCCTACCGATCGATCGGTCGTCTATTCTCGGCCTACCGATCGATCGGTAGGAAAGGACCCCCCATGACCGTCGACAGCCGACCCAGACCCGCCCTCCTGCGAGTGACCATCGGCAGTTTCGTGGGCACCGTCATCGAGCAGTACGACTTCCTGCTCTACGGCTTCATGACCGCCCTGGTCTTCAACACGCTCTTCTTCCCCAGCTCCGACCCGACCGTCGGCACCCTCGTCGCCTTCGCCGGCTTCGCGATCGGTTTCATCGCCCGCCCCGTCGGCGCGATCGTCGCCGGCCACTACGGCGACCGCATCGGCCGCAAGTCCATGCTCGTCATGACCCTGCTGGTCGCGGGCCTGGCGACCACCGCGATGGGCCTGCTGCCCACCTACGCCACGATCGGCATCTGGGCGCCGGTGCTCCTCATCGCGCTCCGGATCGTTCAGGGCTTCTCCTATGGCGGTGAGGTCACCGGCGCGGTGCTCATGACCACCGAGTTCGCACCCCGGCACCGCCGCGGCTACGTCGGCAGCTTCGTCCCCACCGCCGGACCCGCCGGCCTGCTCCTGGCGACGATCGCGATCATGGCCGTCGCCGGCATGGACAAGGCCGACTTCCTCTCGTACGGCTGGCGCATCCCCTTCCTGCTCTCAGCCGTGCTCGTGCTCGTCGGCCTGGCGATCCGCGCCTCCGCCCCGGAGAGCCCGGTCTTCGCCGAGTCCCGGATCCGCCACACCGCGCCCGTCCTGGAGGTCTTCCGCCGCCACGTCCGCACGGTTCTGCTCGGCGTGGGCACCGGCTTCGGCTTCTACGTCGTCTTCTACGTGCTGCTCGTCTTCGCCGGCTCCTACCTGACCACGCAGCTCAGACTCCCCGCCCAGGTGCCGCTGGTCGCGGTGGCCGTCGGCTCGGTCATGGTGATCATCCTCGGCCCGCTCTGCGGCCGCCTGTCCGACCGCTTCGGCCGTCGCCCGATGATCGTGACCGGCTCCGCCCTGAGCGCCCTGTTCAGCTTCGCCTTCTTCGCCATGCTGGCCACCGGCGGCACCACCCTGATCTACCTGGCCTACGCGCTGGCCTTCGGCCTGATGACCATCATGTACTCGCCGCTGATCACCTTCATCGCCGAACAGTTCCCCACCCCCGTGCGCTTCAGCGGCGCCTCGGTCGCCGGGCAGATCGGCGCCGTCCTCGGCGGCGGCTTCGCTCCGCTGATCGCCACCGCCCTGCTCACCGCCTCCGGCATCTGGGCGGTCGCGGCCTACGTCTGCGCCTCGCTGCTGGTCTCCCTCGCCTGCGCGCTGGCGCTGAAGGAGACCAACCAGAGCGATATCACGGCAGAATGAGGTCGTGACCAACGATCGACCGGCAGCACTCGCGACCCAGCGCCGGATCGCCGCCTCCGACGTTCGGCTCCCGGAGCATGTCCTGCTGGAGGGCACCTCCGGCCGGATCCTGCGCGAGGCGCTGCTGCTGTTCGCCGAGCGGGGCTTTCACGGCACCTCCATCCGCGGCCTCGCGGACGCCTGCGAGATCCGCTCGGCGACCCTCTACTCCCACTACCCGGCCAAGGAGAACGTGCTGGCCGAGCTGGTCCGCATCGGTCACGAGGAGCACCACCGGCGGCTGGTCGATGCGGCTTCCGCGGGACCGGCGGACCCCGAGTCGCGCCTGCGCCGGGTGGTCCGTGCGCATGTGCTGGTCCACGCGGAGTTCCCCATGCTCGCCGTCGTCGCCAACAACGAGCTGCACGCCCTCTCCGCCGAGCTGGCCGGTCCCGCGCTCGTCCTCCGTGCCAGTGGCCGGCAGCTGCTCATCGACACCCTCGACGAGGGCATCGCCGAGGGCGTCTTCGACGTGCCCGACGCCTTCCTCGCGGTCACCGCGATCAGCGGGATGGGTATGCGAGTGGCGAACTGGTACGACCCCGCCATGCCGTACGAACCTGAGGAAGTCGCGAACACCTACGCGGAGTTCGCCCTGCGGATCACCAGGGCGGGCCTCTGACGCGCACACGCCGCCGTACAGACGGGGACCGGCACCACCTGTGACGGTCAGCGGGCGCGCGGGTCCTCCCTGAGGATCTCGCCGCTCGCGGACTTGGGGACGGCGTCCGAGGTGACCGAGGCCGAGTCGAAGCGGGGTACCCCGCAGGAGAGCCCGATGAGGCCGGTGTTCGTTGTGGAAGGTCTCGAACCTGTGCAGCGCGTACAGAAGGTGACATCTCCCGCGCCGGTTTGTCGGTGGGGCGATCTAATGTCCCGGCCATGACTTCAGCGACGCAGGCGTACACGTACGCCGCGCCCTCCTCCCTCGTCGACGGTCGTCTCGGATTGGCGACCTCCGGCGGCCGGGCCCTGTCCGGCCCGGCCGTGGCCCCCCGGTTCTTCAGTGGCGTGGTGACCCAGGCGGCCCCCGCCGCGGCGGCCCTGCTCGGCGTCGCCGATGTGGCGCTGGCCCGCTACCACCAGCCGCAGTCGCGGCCCGGCTGGGTGCGGGACCCGGTGGTGACGTGCAACGGGGACCGGCTGCGGTTCGAGTCGTTCTCGGCCTGTGGTGGCGTGTACGCCCGGCTTGACCTGCTGAACGGCGCGCTCGACGGCGAGGTGTTCGACCGGGGCACCACCAACGTCGACGTGAACGCGCCGCTCCGGGAGGCGCTGGCGCGCATCGGCGCGCGTGACCCGTTGCACCTGGGGGTCGGGCTCGACGAACTGGTCGTGACCACGATGGACGGCGCGGTGGTGGAGAAGAAGGTGCCGCTGCCCGAGCGCTGGTTGCGCGGCTTCGCCGAGGTGCAGGTCATCGCCTCGGGCATGGACCAGCGTGGTGAGCTGACCGGCATGGCGGCGGTGCGGTTCCTGCGCGGGCTGCCCAAGAAGGGCACGGTGTGGGTGGCGCAGGCGGGACGGGAGCTGAAGGTCTCCGACCGTCGGGTTCCGGGCTCGGTCCAGCTCGCCGGCCCCAACCGGCTCGGCACCCTCCTGCCGCTGCTGCGCTTCGCGAAGTCCCTCCGGGTGTACGGCCCGGCCGACGCCGCCTCCAGCGCCTGGGAGCTGGAGCTGCCGGGCATGCGCTACACGCTCACCCTCTCGCCCGAGCGCTGGCGCGGCTTCTCCGGCGAGGGCGCGGTGCTCGACGACCTGGCCACCGACGAGGCCGAGAACGACGCCGACGTGGTGGGCATGCTGCTCAACTTCGAGCCCGAGGTCGAGATCGGCCTGCTGGCCGACCGCGCGGGCATCCCCGCCGACCGGGTGCGGGCCGCGCTGACACAGCTCGGCGTCGCCGGCCGGGTCGGCTACGACCTGTCGGAGGCCGCCCACTTCCACCGTGAGCTGCCCTATGACAAGGACAATGTGATCCTGCTCAACCCGCGGCTGGCCAAGGCGCGCAAGCTCGTCGACGCGGGCGCCGTGCACCTCGAAGGCGAGCTGGCCACCGTCCGCACCTCGGGCGGCGCGCGCCGGGTCTCGCTGGCCGACGGCTCCTGTACCTGCGAGTGGTGGTGGGACCATCGCGGCTCCCGTGGGCCGTGCAAACACGTGCTGGCCGCCCGGATCGTCGCCCGCGCCGCCGTGGAGGTCTCCCGATGACCCTCTGGGCGGAGATCTGCGACCTGATCACTCGCAACCAGGTCACCCGCCTGGCCGACCGGCTGGTCACGCTCACCGAGGAGGAGCGCGCCGAGTCGGCCGGGCGGTTGCCCGGCCTCGTCAAGGAGCTGCGCCGCGCCCACACCGAGCGGGTGCGCGCCCAGCATCCCGACGACTTCGAGGAGTTGGCCTCCTGGGAGGTCGGCGATCTGCTCGACAAACTGGCCGGCGCGCTGCTGCTGACCGGTGTCGGCGTCATCACCGGCCCGGCGGCCGCCGTGGCGTGGATGACCGGCCGCGACGTCAACCGCCGCTGGGCCGAGGACCCCGACGTCGCCCAGGTGTGCCGGGTGGCGGCCACCCGCCCCTGGGAGTGGCGTCGCGATGTCGCGGTCCGGCTGGCCCGGCGGGTGCGCCGTCCCGCCGACCGCATCGCGCCGCTGGCCGTGGCGCTGCTGCGCGAGTCCGGCGCCGTGCCGCCCGACCACGACCCGCTGGTGGCCGCCTGGCTGGCCGCGCCGAGCGTGGCCGATGACCCGCTGACCCCCGTGCTGCTGCCTCGCGTCTTCGACGCCGACGGCGCGGGCCGCGCCCTCCGTGACGAGCGGCTGGAGCCCCGGCCGACCCGCTGGCTGGCCACCGCCGCCCGCGAGCTGCCCAGGGAGCAGGTGCTCGACGGTTGCGTGAGCCGTTTCCTGCGCGGCGGCGAGGCGCAGGACCTGCGTTTCTTCGTCCGGCTGCACACGCTCCTCGACCCCATGCCCGCGGAGTCCGCTCCCCGCCTGCGCGACTACCTGCGGTTGTTGCCGTCGGCTCCGGGCACGGTCGCCGAGCTGGCCGCCGGGCAGGTGCGCGGGGCGATGCCGCTCGACCACGCCGACCTGGTCGAGGCGGTCGACGCGCTCACCTTCCGGGACGAGGCCAAGCTCGCCGCCACGGGCCTGCGCTGGCTCGACCGGGCGATCCGGGCCACGCCCGAGGCGGCCGCCGACTTCGTGACCGCGCTGACCACGGCGTACGCGCACAAGTCCTTCGACGTGCGCAACCGCGCGGTCGAGCTGACCCTGAAATACGCCGACCTGTTCACCGAGCACGCCGAGGCGATCCTCGACGGCGTCCGCCACCTCCCCGCCGACCTGGGTGCGAAGCTGGCCGGGCGGTTCGGCGGGGAGAGGCCCGTCGAGGAGCTGATCGAGGCCAAGGAGTTCCCGCCGCTGCCCGAGGTGCCCTCACCGGAGCGTTTCCCCGAGCCGTCGATCTTCCCGAACCACCACGAGCGGTGGATCGGATGGGAACGCTGGATGGCGGCGTTCGTCGCCGGGGTCGCGGAGAACCGCACGAACCTGCGCCGCAGGCTGAGGCCGCACGTCGAGCAGCAGACACGGTACCGGCGGGACAGGAATGAGATCACCGATCCCGACGAATGGCAGGCCGTGCTGGCCGAGGAGCTCGTCGTGCCCGGCACCCTGCCGGAGATCCCCCCTGTCGGCCCGGAGAAGTTCTGGGACGACGCGAGTCACTCGGTCTCGGTCCGCCCGGTCGCCCGCGGCGAGGAGATCGAGCTGGAGCCGCCGAAACGGCGGATCACGGTGGTCGGCGGCTGGCGCCCCGGCCGCTACCTCGACGACGACACCCCGCTCCGCGTCGTCTTCATCACCTGGACCAGCGACGACGGCCCGGCCGGGGCCGTGGCCGTCGAGGCCGGCCGGCCGATCCCCTTCGCCAACGGCCGGGTCTACCTGTACGGACAGCCCTCCGATGACGACCAGGCACCGGACACGGGCCCCGGCGAGTCCGACGAGTCCGACGAGTATGAGGACTTCGACGACGCCGTCCCGGATCACCGCGAGCGCCGTCCGGTAGAGCCCGGAGTCCTCTACGACGACTCGGTGGCGGCCATGCCGTGGCACGCCCTGCATGGCGCCTACGAGCGCATGGCCGAGCTGGGGGTGAACCCCGACCGGATCACGGCCATGCGAAAGGGCCTGCCGGTGCCCCCGCCCGGCCCGGACGAGCCGCTCGTGGCGGTCACCGTCGGCTTCGTCCCGCCCCGGTTGCGCTCCTTCCAGCCCCGGCCGCTTCCCGCCCCGCACGAGTGGCGGCGGCGGCACCGGCTCCCGCACCCGAACCGTCTCTCGCCGCCGTCCGACTTCCTCGTCAACCGCTACGCGGAGCTGTACGGGGCCCTGCGCGCCGGCACGCTGCCGCCGGTGCTGCTGGCCACGCCGACGTGGATGACCGGCCACCTCGATCCCGACGTGCTGGTCGGCCGACTGGAGACGTGCGCCGACGCGGGCGTGGAACCGCTGCGGGCCGATCTGACGCAGGCGCTGCTGCGGCTGCCCCGGGGCGGCCACCAGGCCGCTGCCGACCGGGCCGCGAAGATCGATTCCGCGGCGGCGCGCACGGCGGCCGAATGGCTGGCCGGGCCGGGTATGCCCGACCCGGAGTGCGGTCTCCGGTGGACCCACATGGTGGACGCGTCCATGGTCGAGTTCGGCGACGACGAACCCGAGCACTTCACCGAGGTCCGCCTGACGCCGATGCTACGGGCCACGCCCACCGGCGACGAGCTGATCGACGAGGTGCTGCTGCGGCAGCCGTTCGACTGGTCGGGCGAGGACCTGGGCAGCGGGATCGGCGGGTGGCCGGCCATGCTGCCCTCGCACCGCGAGGCGGTGGCCGTGAACATGCTGCCGTTCGTGCTCCACAGCCGCTGGTACGCGAGCGTGACCCCGGCGGAACTGTCCCGCCTGGCCGCCTGCGACGGCCCCGTGAGCGAGGCGACGGCCGTGATCATCGCTTTCCTGCTGGGCAGCGGCGTGCCCGGGACGATCCCGGTGGTCCTGCGGATGGCGGCCAGAGGCGACCTGCCCGCCGAGGCGATCGGCCGCCAGCTCGCGCTGCTGCTGCGCCGCACCTGGCTGGAGACCCGCCCCGCCATCTCGGCCCTGACCGAGCTGGCCGACGCCGGCGGCCACCACGAGGTGTGGCGCATCCTGCGCGCCCTGCTGCCCGGGATGCTGCCGGGCGAGGGGCGGCGCATCACCGTGACCCACACCGAACTCGTCGCCTTCGCCGCCGACGTGGCACGCTGGACCGGCGCGCGCGGGGAGATCCCGGTCGTCGGCGAGTTCGCGCGGAGCCGCCGGACGATCCGCTTCGTCCACGAGTGCAGGCGCCTCCACGCCCAGCTCACCGGGGCCACGTCATGACCTCTGACGACATCCGTACCGAGATCAGGAATCTCGTGCTCGACCACGACGCCGAGGGGCTGGCGTTGCGGTTGCCGAAGCTCACCGACGCCGAGCGGGCAGGCGTCGCCGCCGAGTTGCCGGGTCTGCTCGCCGAGCTCCGCGAGAGCCCGCCGCCGGCCGCCACCGTCGGCTGGGACGCCTTCGACCGGACCGTCGGCGACCAGGTCACCGGCCCGTCCGAGGTGCTGATGATGGTGGGTGCGGCGACCATTCCCGGCCCGGCCGGGGTGGCCACCTGGCTGATGAAACGCGACCTCAATCCCCGCTGGTCCGGCGCGCCGAGCCCGCACCGGCTGGTGAGGGCGCTCTCCGGTCGCCCGGTGGCCTGGCGTGCCGATCTGGCGGTACGGCTCGCACGCCGCATCCGCCGTCCCGACGACCGGATCGTGCCGCTGGCCCTGGAACTGCTGCGCGACGGCGAGGCCACCCCACCCGACCACGAGCCGCTGGTGGCGGCCTGGTTGTCGGCGGTGGGCGTGGCCAAGGACCCGCTCACGCCCCACCTGCTTCCGAAGATCTTCGAGGCGGCCGGCGCGGGCCGGGCGCTGGTCGACGAGACGCTCACCCCGAAGCCGTCCCGCTGGCTGGCCCTGGCCGCCCGCACGCTGCCGCGCGAGCAGATCATCACCGGCTGCGTGAGCCGTTTCCTGCGCGGCGGCGAGGCGCAGGACCTGCGTTTCTTCGTCCGGTTGCACACGCTCGTGGCGCCCACGCCGGAGGAGTCGGCCGGGCGGCTGCGCGACTACCTGCGGCTGCTGCCCGCCGCGCCGGGCCCGGTGGCCGAGCTGGCCTGGCAGCAGGTGCGCCAGGCGCGGCTCGACCCGGCGGACGTCGCCGAGGCCGTCGAGGCGATGACCTTCCGCCAAGAGGCCAAGCTCGCCGTGAAAGGCCTGACCTGGCTCGCCCGCGACCTCGCCACCGCACCGGAACGTGTGGCCGACCACGTCACCGCGCTGACCAACGCGTACGCGCACGCCTCCCACGAGGTGCGCGACCGCGCGGTCACCCTCACCCTCAAGCACGCCGACCACCTCACCGACCCGGCCCCGATCCTGGAGGCGGCCGAACTGCTGCCCCCGGTCTCGGCCCGGCGGCTTTTCGAGCGCTTCACCGAGGGCTGGACCGGCGACTTCACCCCCGGCCGCCTGCCCGAGGCCACCGTCCCCGGCCCGTTCCCCACCTCCGGCCTGGAGAGCGGCCCGCCGGAGGAGATCGGCTGGGTCGGCGTCGAGGCGTGGCTGGCGGCGGTCATACGGGAGGCGCATACGAACCCGGACTCCCTGAAGGAAACGCTGGCCCGGCGGTTCGGCGAACACCTGCGGCCGGTGCTCTACGACGCGCCGGCGTGGCACTCCCCGCGTGACTGGTGCACGGCGCTGGCCAGGGAACTCGTCAACCCCGGCGAAGATCCGGGGCCGCCGGTGTCCCGTCCGCCGAGGCAGCGCCCGGCGTACCGGAGGACGATCTCCGAGGAGCAGCGGGCCGACGCGGAGCAGGCCTTCCCCGGCCTGTCCGGCGATCTCGGGCAGGCCCTGTACGACGGCATGGTGAACATCGCGGCCACGGCCTTCCAGCTGTTCCCCGGCCTCCGCAGGGTCGTCCCGCTCCACGAGATGCCCGACTACGTACAGGAGGAGATCCTGCGGACGGTCGACGTCCAGACCGACCTCACCGACCTCACCGACCTCTACGACCCGAAGGCGCGACCCGCGCCCGCCCCCTGGAGCCGCCTCCCCCACCTGCGGGAGTGCGCCCGCCCCCACGCCTTCCTCCTGTCCCGCCTCGACGAACTCCTGCGCGCGGCGAAGACCGGAGCCCTGCCCCCGGTGCTGCTGGCCACCCCCACCCGCGCCGACGGCCACCTCGACCCCGAGACCTTGCTCGACCGCCTGGCCGGGTGCGCGGAATCCGGCTGCGAACCGCTCCCGCTGGACGTGGCACAGGCCCTGTTGCGCCTCCCGCCCGATCCCGCCCCCGACCTGGCCGAACGCGCGAAGGGCATCGGCTCGGCGGCCGCCGCGGTGGTGGCCCGCCGGTTCGAGCGCGGCGCGCCCCCACCCCCGGAGGTGGAGCTGACCTGGACCCTCGACCTCGGCTCCCGCGTCGTGCCCTACGACGAGCATGTCCTCGACCCGCGCGGCATCGTCAACGTGAGCTGGCGCCCCGTGGAGCCCACCGGTCTCGCCCACCTCGACGCCCTGCTGACCGCGCCCGAGATGCGCCCGTTCCGGCGCCTGTCACGTCACTTCTGGCCCGGCATGACGCCCCATCACCGGGAGCTCGCGGCGGCCCACCTGGCGATCGGCCTGATCGACCGTTTCGACCCGCCCGACATCGCGATCGACGACCTCCGCGACCTGACCCTGGCCGAAGGCGCGTCCGGCCCGGCGACGGCCCTGGTCCTGGCCTACTTCCTCACTGTGGAGGGCGACGACGCGGTGCCCTCGCTGCTTCGGCTGGCGGCCAAGGGCGCGCTCCCCGCCGCCGAGACGGGTCGCCTGCTGGGCCTGTTCGGCCGCCGCACCCGCTACGACGCCGGCCCCGCGTTGCCCTCACTGGAGCTGGCCGCCAAGCAGGGCGCGCACGCCGAGGTGTGGACGATCCTGCGCCACTTCCTGGCCGCCTTCCTCCCGAGGGAGGGCGAGCGGGCCCAGCGTCCGCACACCGACGCCGTCGTGCTGGCCACCGACATCGCCACGTGGGCCGGCGCGCGGGGCGAGATCCCCGAGGTGGCCGCCCACGCGAAGAAGCGCGGTTCGACCTCGCTGATCCGGGCCTGCCGGAGCCTCCACCGGTTCCTGACCCGGGAGGCCTGATCGGCTCAGCGGACGACCCCTCCCGGGGGCCGCCCGAGAGGGAGTCGATCATCGTGGTGGTCGTGCTGCCGCAGTGCCGTCCCTCACTTTTCGGGCCTGATTTCCATCCTCCCGTTCCGTTGGGCCGGCGTGCTCGGCGCTCAGTGGCGCCCGATCGAGCCGATCCAGCTCTCGGTGAGGACGTCCAGCATCTCGTCGCGCCCGACACCCCAGGTCCCCGGCTTCCAGTGGCGCGCGACGTGGTCGAGCTCGGTGATGGCGATGACGCCACGAAAGTGGCGGGTGCCGGCCGGGAACCGGCCGGCACGGTCCAGCCCCTCCTTGATGTCACCGATGGCCTCGTTCAGCCACTCGTCGAGGAGCGCGCGGATCTCGGGGTCGACGGCCGCGGCCTCGAAGGCGGCCGTGGTGTAGGGGCGAATCACATCCCATCGTTCCGAGGTCGACGCCAGCCACCCGCGGATCCGCTCTCGCGAGCCGTCCTCGACCACGGCGACCAGCTCACGTTCGGTCGACCCGTGCTCGGCGGAGGGGAGCCGGTCGAGTGCGGCGTTGAGCCGCTCCGAGACGAGGGCCTTCATCAGATCGACCTTGGAGGGGAAGTACGCGTAGAAGGTCACCCGGGTCGTCCCCGCCACCGACGCGATGTCGTCGACCGTCGTCGTCGCGTAGCCCTTCGACCCGAACAGGTCCAGGCCGGCGTCGAGCAGGAGCTTTCTCGTCATCTCCTTCTGTGCCGCACGAAGCGTAGCCATGCCGCCAGCATAGGGCACCACGGCTGTGTTCCACCCTTGCTGATCGTTCTGAATACATATCGCTCAGACTCTTGATGCAGTGTCAAGTTATATGACACCTTGCACGTTCAACAGGTGGTCGCGCTCACCTCGGGTGGCCGATCCCGAGCGGCCGGAACCGATCATCCGGCCTATCGACAAGGAAGAAATCGCATGACGCAGACCGCTGCGCGCAAGCAGGGCCACACCGCAACGGTGGTCGCCGGCTGCTTCGCCGTACTCCTCGCGCAAGTGGCGTACTCGCTGCCCGGCGCGCTCAATGGCACCTTCCAGCAGGAGTTCCAGACCACCGGTGCCGAACTGACCTGGATCACGGCCGCCTTCGCCATCCCCATGGTCGTCTTCGAGCTGACCACCGGCGTGCTCGGTGACCTGTTCGGCCGCAAGCGGCTGCTACAGGCGGGTGCCCTGCTGACCGTTGCCGGCTCGCTCGTCAGCTGCGTCGCCGAGACGGTCCAGATCCTGTGGATCGGGCAGGCCGTCGCGGGTCTCGGAGCCGCGATCCTCTACCCGATCTCGCTCGCCATGCTGGCCGCGGTCAGCCCGTCGCAGGAGGCCCGCTCCAAGGCCATCGCCGTCTGGGCCGGCTTCCTCTCGATCGGTGCGGCCATCTCCCCGCTGATGGGCGGGTGGCTGGCCGCAGAGGGCGACTGGCGAACGTCGTACATCGTGGTGATCGCGGCGGCGGTCGTCTCGGTCGTCATCACCCGGTTCGCCGTCGACTCCTCGGCGCCGGAGGGGCGCAAGCTGGACATCCCCGGCCAGGTCACACTGGCCCTCGGTCTGATCGCCATCCTCTTCTCCGCCACGCAGGGCTCCGAAGCCGGCTTCGCCCGTCCCGAGATCATCGGCGCCTTCGTCGCGGGCCTCGTGCTCCTCGGCGCCTTCGTCGTCATCGAGTTGCGGGCCGACGTCCCGCTGCTGCACCTCAGCATCTTCGCCAACCGTTCCTACGCGATCGTCGCGATCGCCACGGTGGTCGGCATGTTCGCGTTCCTCGCGATCTGCTACTCGATGAGCATCTGGCTCGGCGCGATCCAGCACCAGAGCGCTCTGAAGATCGGCGTGCTGTTCCTGTTCATCCAGGGTCCGGCCTTCGTGCTGGTGCCGGCCGTCTCCCACCTGATCCGGAACTTCTCGCCTCGTTGGGTGCTCACCGTCGGTTTCGCCCTCATCGCCGTCAGCGGTATCTGGTGCTCGACGTTCGACGTCCACGACATGAACTGGACGAGGTTCATCGGTCCGATGCCGGCCCTCGGTGTCGGCTTCGCGCTCACCGTCGGCTCGATCACGGCCGTCGCGATCAACAGTGTTCCGCTCCGGCTCGCCGGCATGGCCAGTGCCACCACCAACCTGCTCCGCGACTTCGGCTTCGCTCTCGGTCCGGTGCTCATCGCCGCGTTCGCGGTCAGCGGGGCGAACAGTGACCTGAGCGCCGGTTTCGGCAGGGCGATCGGTGAGTCCGGGCTTGAGCCGCCGTACACCGACATCGCCGGGGGTATCGCACAGGGGAGCGGCGCCATGGCGATCAACTCGATGCCGGTCGTGCCCGGCACCGGGCCGGAGATGCTGCCGGTGCCGATGCCGGAGAGCCTCCGCCTGCTCGCGCTCGAGTCGCTGGGCAGCGCCTACAGCCTCGCGTTCCTGGTCGCCGGCCTCTGTGCCGCCGCCGCGGCGGCTCTGACGCTGTTCGGACTCTTCGGCGTGAAGCGCGCGGACGCCGAGGAGCCGCTGAGCGAGGAGGAACTCGTCCCCACCGAGTGAGTTGAGAGTCGCCGGACCGGGTCGAGGTCCCCGCTGCCCGGGGATGGGACCTCGACCTGCTCTGTACGAGTAGATTATCCAGTTTACCCGTTGGATAATTGATTGACACGCTGTAAAATCTACGTAACACGACTCACGTCGCGACGTGACCGTGGTCACTCGCCGAGACCGAAAGGAGGGGCAGCGATGGGTGCCCAGACTGCCGAGAACACCGCCGTCAACACCGTCCTTGGCCCCGTTCCCGCGCGGGAGCTGGGGGTCGTCTCGGTGCACGAGGCCCTGCTGTCGGTGGTTCCGGGGGCGGAGTACGCGTTCGACGTCACCATCGACCGTGCCGAGATCTTCGAGACCCTGGCCGAGAGGCTGGAGGACTTCCGCGGGCACGGCGGCGGGACGATCGTCGACAGCACCGGCATGTTCCACGGGCGCGACGTGCGGCTGTACGAGGCCCTCTCGCGCGCGACCGGCGTGCACATCGTCGCGTCGACGGGCCAGGGCCCCGAGGAGACGCTCGGCGGCTACTTCCTGACGCCGCAGACCAACCCCCCGACGCCGTGGCCGGCCGAGAAGTTCGCCGACCTCTTCGCCAAGGAGATCACCGAGGGCATGGTGGTCCCCCGTGTCGAGCGGCGGGGCGCCGCGGGCCTCGTGGCCACCGCCGCGACCCGCACAGGCATGACCGCGACCGACGAGAGCCTGTTCCGCGGTGCGGCCCGCGCCGCCCTGGCCACCGGTGTCCCGGTGTCCATCCGCTACGGGGACGACGCCGTGCGCGACCTCGAGGTCGTCCTGGACGAGAGGCTGCCGGCCGACCGCGTCGTCGTCGGCGGGCTCGATCGCAAGGACGCCGTCGCGGCCGGCGCGCCGCTCAAGGTCGCGACCCGCGGCGCCTACGTCGCCCTCGACCACGTGGGCACCGAGGACGACGCCCACGTCACCGGCACCGAGCGCGCCGCCCTGGTCGCCGAGCTGATCGAGGCCGGCCACGGCGACCGGATCCTGCTCTCGAGCAACGCGACCGGCGTCGCCAAGGGGCACCCGGCCAACGACGTGCGCTACAGCCACGTCCTGACCACGTTCGTCCCCCTCCTGGCGGCGCGGGGCCTCAGCGACGAGGACGTCGCGCGGATCCTCGTGGACAACCCGCGCGACCTGCTGTCGGTGCGTTGAGCGCGCGACAGTCCAAGACCATCGAGTTCTTCGCTAAAAGGTGAGTGCCGTGTCGAGAGTGAACACCGTCCTGGGGCCGATCCCGGCCGAAGAACTGGGCCTCGTGGCCGTCCACGAGCACATCGGGTACGGCATGCCGGGCTCCGAGCTGGACACGAAGTGGTGGAAGACCCCCGAGCAGCGGTACGAGGAGACCGTCCCGAAACTGCGCCGGTTCCATGAGTACGGCGGCGGCACGTTCGTCGACGCGACCGGCATCTGCAACGGCCGAGACGTCGACTACTACAGGTCGCTGTCCGCGAAGACCGGCGTGCACATCGTGGCGAGCACCGGCTTCGTCGGCGGCGACACCGCGCTGCCGTTCTTCGCCCGGGCGAGCGTGGAATACCTGGCCGAGCACTTCATCCACGAGATCACCGTCGGCATCGGCGACACCGGCGGCCGCGCCGGCATCATCAAGGTCGGCGTGAGCCGCGGCGGCCGCATGACGGACCTGGACAAGCGCATCTACCGCGCTGCCGCCCGCGCCGCCCTGGCCACCGGCGTGCCCGTCCTGACCCACCTGGCGATCGACGCCGAGAACGCGATCGCCGTCTTCGACGCGGAGGGGCTACCGCTCGACCGCGTCCTGTTCGGGCACGTCGACGACGGCGTGAACGCCGACAGAACGCGCGACACCTGGATCGCGGAGCAGGGCGGTCGGGTCGGGTTCGACACCTTCGGCTACGAGACCGAACTGGAGGACCCGCCTTTCTGGGCCCGTCCGCGCAGGCAGCGGCTGGACCACTTCCTCCGGTTCATCGGTCAGGGGCACCTGGACAAGGTGCTCGCCTCGGCCGACGCCAACTGCAGCCCGCTGGGCTGGCCGGGCGTGAAGGGCCACACCGTCAACTACATCTTCACCGACCTCATCCCGGACCTCCGCGCCGCCGGTCTCGACGAGGCCGCGATCAAGACCATCTTCGTCGACAACCCCGCCGACCTCCTTTCGATCAAGAACTGACAAGGACCAGAACCATGCAGTCCGCAGACCTGAAGAACCTGAACATCGCCGTCGTCGGCGCGGGGTACGGCGGCGCCGCCGCGGCCAAGGCCCTGAGCCTCCTCGGCGCCACCGTCAACGTCTACGAGCAGGCGAGCCAGATCCGCGAGGTCGGCGCCGGCATCGGCCTGCGGCCGTCCACCATGGACCGGTTCCGCCAGTGGGGCATCTTCGACACGATCGCGAAGGTGAGCTCACCGAGCGACTACTTCGAGATCCTCACCGCCACCGCCGACCCGATCCTGAAGGAGGCGTGGCCGGAGATCGACCTCTTCGGCGAGAAGACCCACCTGATCCACCGCGGGGACTTCATCGAGGCTCTCCTGGGTGTGCTCCCCGAGGGCATGGTGCGTCTCGGGCACAGGCTGGAGAGCGTCAAGGACGAGGGTGAGGCGGCGACGCTGACCTTCGCCAACGGCGAGTCGGTCACCGCCGACCTGGTGGTCGGCGCCGACGGCATCAAGTCGGTCGTGCGCGAGCGGCTGTTCGGCGACAACCAGCCGGTGTTCTCCGGCGAGCACGCCTACCGCGCGGTGATCTCCGTCGACGACGCCCACGGGATGGCCGTCGACGACAACCTCCGGATGTACATCGGCCGGGGCACGAAGGTCTACTTCCTGCCGCTGCGCCACCGCGGCCAGGTCTCCTTCGACATCACCGCCCTGTGTCCGGAGAGCACCTGGGCACCGAAGGTCACCAAGGACGACCTGCTGAAGACCGTCGAGGGTTTCGACGAGCGGATCGTGAACATCACCCGCGAGCTCGACATGGACGCCGTCAACTGCCGTGCGGTCTACGACATCGACCCGGTCGGCACCTGGCACTCGGACTCCGTCGTCCTCGTGGGCGACGCGGCCCACTCGATGCTGCACCACCAGGGCCAGGGCGCGAACTCGGCGATCCTGGACGCCGGTGCCCTCGCCGACGCCCTCGCCGAGGCCGGCTCCGTCAAGGAGGCGCTGGCGCGCTACCAGGCCGTCCGCAAGCCGATGACCGACGAGTTGCAGCGGATCTCGCGCCAGGGCTGGACCGCGGACGAGGTCAACGACGTCTTCCCGGGCCAGAAGCCCGCGTCCCAGAAACCCGCGTCCCAGAAGCCGCAGGGGGCCTGACGCCATGCCACTGCACCCCGACATCGCCCGGACCCTCGCCGGCCTGCCGGCGCCGCCTCCCGGCCCGCTGAACCCGGCGGCGATGCGCGCCGGCGAGGAGTCCCAGGTTCCGCCCGTGGCCGACCGCCTGCCGCTCCACTCCGTCGAGGACCTCACCGCGCGGACCGCCGCCGGCGAGGTCCCGGTACGGGTCTACACGCCGGTCGAGGCCGACGCGTACGGCGTACTGGTCTACTTTCACGGCGGCGCGTTCTTCCTCGGCAGCCTTGAGACGCACGACCACGTCGCGCGCTCCCTGGCCGGGGAGACCGGGCTCAAGGTCGTCTCCGTCGGCTACCGGCTGGCGCCCGAGCACGCCTTCCCGGCCGGTCTCGAGGACTGCTACGCCGCGGTCCGATGGGCCGCCGAGAACGGCGAGACCCTGGGCTGGGACGGCACGACGCTGGCCATCGCCGGTGACAGCTCCGGCGGCACGTTCGTCGCCGCGGTCGCCGGCATGGCGCACGACGACGGCTTCCACCGGATCACCCACCAGGTGATGTTCTACCCGTCGCTCGACCTGGACTTCGACGTCGACCGCTACCCGTCGCTGCGGGAGAACGCCGTCGGCCACGGGCTCGAGACGGCCGGGCTGAAGCCGTTCAACGCCTTCTACATCGACGGCGGCGCCGACCCGGCGGACCCCCGCGTCTCCCCGATCAAGCGGGCGGACCTCACCGGGCTGCCGCCGGCGCTGATCATCACCGGCGAGCTCGACCCGCTGCGGGACGAGGGCGAGCTCTACGGCCGGAAGCTGGGGGAGGCCGGCGTGGACGCGACCGTCAGCCGGTACGCCGGCGCGGGACACGGGTTCGTGCAGCACTTCTCGTGGATCCCGGAGTACCGCCGGGCCTACGCGGAGACCCGCGACTTCCTCGCGCGCTGACCCGCGCCGCCCCACGGAGCTCGGAAGGAGAGCCATGTCCGCGATGAAAGTCCATCCCCTGGTATCGCCGTGGGGTCGGTTCGGTCTCTACAGCTTCTTCGTCGACGCGCCGGAACCGGCCATCGTCGACACCGGCATCGCCTCCTCCCCCGCCGAGGGCATGGCCCCCGCGCTCAAGGCCATCGGTCGCAGGATCGAGGACGTGCGCTGGATCCTGCTGACCCACGGTCACATCGACCACGTCGGCGGGGCCCACGCCCTGTGGGAGCTCACCGGACGGCGTGCGCGGGTCGTGATCCACGAGGCCGACGCGCCGATGCTGCGCTCGCGCCGGGCCCACGTGGACGAGTACCTCGCCGGGCGGGGGCGGTATCTGAACGACGCCGAGGGCGAGGCGAAGGTGACGGCCGCGGCCGACGCGGTCATCTCCGGCGAGATGGAGCCGACCATGCTGCTCGAAGGCGGCGAGACCCTCTCGCTCGGCGGCGACGTCACCGTCTCCGTCCACTCGATCCCCGGCCACACGCCGGGGTCGGTCGCCTACGTCGTCGACGGCCTGCGCTCCGCCTTCGTCGGCGACGCGGTCCAGGTGCACGGGGCCGCCAACGGCTTCCCCGGCTTCGAGGACCCTGCCGCCTACCGTGCGAGCCTGGCGTACCTGCGCGACGAGATCCGTCCGCGGCACCTCTACCTCGGCCACCCCTACCGGCGCGCCGACGGCACGCCGTACGGCGTCGAACTCGACGAGGAGCAGGCGGAGGAGGCGCTCTCGGAGAGCCTCGACATCGAGGCCCGGGTCGGCAAGGCGGCCCACGGCTGCCTGTGCGCGGGCCTGCGGAAGACGGACTCTCCGTACTCCCCGTTCGCCCCCGTGGCCCGGGAGGTCGGCTACACCGCCGACCCCACCCTCGAACCGTCGCCGTTCTTCACGTCGATGCACGGCTACCGCACACACTTCAAGCAGAACTCGTGACAGAGGAACTTCGCATCCATGGCTGACTTCCAGACCATCCAGGCGGGCCAGGACAGGATCGCCGTCCGCAAGGACCTCCGCGTGCCGATGCGCGACGGCGTCACGCTGGCCGCCGACGCCTACCAGGGCACGGATGACCGGCCGCGTCCGGCGCTCGTGGCGCTCAGCCCGTACGGCAAGGAGTTGCAGGCCCTCGCGCTCACGACGCCGCCGCAGCGGCGCCCCAGCCCGATGTGGGACGGCTGCGTGGAGGCGGGCGACATCGCGCGCGTCGTCAAGGAGGGCTACGTCCACGTCATCGGCGACCTGCGCGGCTCCGGCGCATCCGAGGGCGAGCACATCGGCAACTACAACGCCGGTGGCGTCCCGCTCGGCCAGGACGCGTACGACTTCATCGAGTGGGTCGCGGCGCAGCCGTGGTGCGACGGCAGCGTCGGCATGATCGGCATCTCCTACTTCGGCTCGATGCAGGTGCTGGCGGCGGCCGAGCGGCCGCCGAGCCTCAAGGCGATCTTCGTCAGCGGCGGCCACTACGACTTCTACGAGACCACCTACCACGGCGGCGTCATGTGGTTCATGCCGCGCGCCGCCCGCGAGGGCCGCGGTGGCGACTCCGGCTGGGCCTTCACCGATGGCGTCAAATCCCGCATGCTCGAGACCTACTCCCCGGAGGAGATCAGGGAGCGCGTCGCCAAGCGGCTCCGGGACCCGGACGTGGCCGCCTGGCCGAACCTGGTCCACGTGCTGAACTACCCGAAGAACCACGAGGCCTGGTTCGACATCGTGATGAACGAGGTCGACGGCGAGTGGTACGAGGAGCGCAACCCGGTCACGCTCGCCCCCAACATCGACATCCCGGTCTGGCTCCAGATCGACCAGGGCCGTGGCTGGACGATGGACGGCACCATCGAGCTCTACAACTCGCTGAAGGGCCCGAAGAAGCTCGACATCGGCCCCTACCCGCCGATGCAGTCGCGCCCCTTCGTCGAGGAGCACGACAAGATGTTCCGCTGGTACGACTACTGGATCAAGGGCATCGACAACGGGATCATGGACGAGCCCGCCGTCACCGTCTTCGTCGAGGGCACGCGCGAGAACGTCACCGGCGCGCAGTGGCCGCCGAAGGACGTGGAGTACAGGTCGCTCCACCTCCGCCCGCGCCACAGGCTCTCCTTCGAGCCCGAGCCCATGGGCGCCGAGTACGCCGCCCCCGACGGCTTCTACCAGGCGCCGCTGACGGTGACCGACAAGGTGGAGACGCTGAGCTGGAGTACGGCTCCGTTCGACGAGCCCACCGAGTTGATCGGCCAGGGCGCCGCGCACATCTTCGCGGAGATCGACCAGCCCGACACGAACTTCATCCTGCGCATGTGGGACGAGGCCCCGAACGGCAGGCGCCGGCTCATCACGACCGCCTACCTCAAGGCCTCGCACCGTGAGCTCGACGAGGAGCGCACCACGGAGGGTGACCCCTACCACCCGCACACCCGCGCGGTGCCGGTCGAGCCGGGGAGGATCGAGGAGTACGTGTTGCGCGTCTACCCGTTCGCGGCGACGTTCCTGCCCGGCCACAAGCTGGTCGCGGAGCTCTCCAACGACGAACCGCCGGCCGACGCGCACAACTCGCTGCTGCCGCCGGACGCGTTCCACCTGCCGGTGGGTCGCCCCGTCACCCACAAGATCTATCGCGACGCTGCCCACCGGTCCCGGCTCGTGCTGCCGTTCACGAAGCGCGCCGCGGCGGGGAACAGGTAGTCGGGCATGGCGTTCATCTACGCGGCGGCCCGCACTCCCTTCGCCGTCCAGTCGCTCGCGTGCGTGGACGCCTGGAGAATCGACCCCGAGATCGTCAATGTCAAGGGGGGCGCGATCGCGATCGGCCATCCGCTCGGCACCTCGGGCGCCCGGATCCTCGGCACCCTCGCCAGGGTTCTGGTCGCGAGGGGCGAGCGGTACGGTGTCGCCGCGATCCGCATCGGCGTGGGCCAGGCGCTCGCCGTGGTCCTCGAGAACGTCACTGGAGGAGCAGCGTGAGCAGAGCGCAGATCTTCGCATCGCCGGACGAGGCGGTGCGCGTCGTCAAGAACGGCGACACCGTTCTGGTGGGCGGCTTCGGATTCGCCGGCATGCCGTTCGACCTGATAGACGCCTTGATCCGGCACGGCGCGGGCGACCTCACCATCGTGTCCAACAACGCCGGCAACGGCGACGTGGGCCTGGCCGCCCTGCTGAAGGCCGGCCGGGTGCGGAAGATCCTGTGCTCCTTCCCCCGGCAGGTCGACTCCTACGTCTTCGACGACCTCTACCGCCGCGGGGAGATCGAGCTCGAGGTCGTCCCGCAGGGCAACCTCGCCGAGCGGATGCGGGCGGCCGGGGCGGGCATCGGGGCGTTCTACTGCCCGACGGGCGTCGGCACGCCGCTCGCCGAGGGCAAGGAGACCCGCACGATCGACGGACGCGACTACGTCCTCGAGTACCCGATCAAGGGTGACGTCGCCCTGATCTCCGCGCACACCGCCGACACGATGGGCAACCTCGTCTACCGTAAGACCGCCAGGAACTTCGGCCCGGTGATGGCCACGGCCGCCACGACGACCGTCGTCCAGGTCTCGTCGATCGTGGAGGCGGGGCGGATCGACCCGGAGGTCGTCGTCACCCCGAGCATCTACGTCGACCGCGTGGTCCAGGTCGAACCGCGTCACTACACCGTGCAGGGAGCCCGCTGATGCCACTCGATCCCGACCAGCTCGCGGCCCGGGTCGCACAGGACATCGAGCCGGGCAGTTTCGTCAACCTCGGCATCGGCCAGCCCACCAAGGTCGCCGACCACCTTCCGGCCGAGATCGGCGTCGTCCTGCACACCGAGAACGGCATGTTGGGCATGGGCCCCGCGGCTGTCGGCGACGAGGTCGACCCCGAACTCACCAATGCCGGCAAGGTGCCCGTCACCGAGTTGCCCGGAGCCGCGTACTTCCACCACGCGGACTCCTTCGCCATGATGCGTGGCGGCCACCTCGACGTGTGCGTCCTGGGTGCCTTCCAGGTCTCGGCGAGCGGTGACCTCGCCAACTGGGACACCGGCGCGCCCGGCTCGATCCCCGCCGTCGGCGGCGCGATGGATCTGGCGATCGGCGCCAAGCGGGTCTACGTGATGATGACGCTCTTCGCGAGGAACGGCGGCCCGAAACTCGTGCCCGCCTGCACCTACCCCCTCACGGGCGTCGGCTGTGTCAGTCGTGTCTACACCGACCACGCCGTGTTCGAGATCGCCCCCGACGGCGTCCGCGTGCTCGAGGTGTTCGGCACCTCCGTCGAGGAGCTTCGCACCCGGCTGGCAGTCCCGCTCACGGTCGACGTCCGCTGACCGTTCCCGCCCGCCGGTCACCACCGGGGCGAACGGTTTCGTCCGGTGCCCCTCCGGACGAAACCGTTCACCCCGCCGGCGGCTCTTCTCGGTCAGAGGTCGTTGAGGCGGGTCACGAAATCCTCGGCGATCGCCTGCGCGAGGTCCGACGGGACGGCCGCGATGTCGTGCTCCACTTCTCCCTCGATCTCTCCGGTGCTCAGCGGAGTGAGTTCCATGGTCAGGTCGAACTGTGGGGCGATGGGCTGGACGCTCATGGGGGTGACCCGGACTCCGGGTATCCGCCAGACCGGTTCGATGGTGTTCTGCCAGGCGAACTGGACCTGGAACAGGGAAGACCGGCCCCTTCCCGTGCGGTGGGACAGGCGTGCCAGTTCGGCGACGCCCAGACCGGACACCGCACGGGCACGGTTCCAGGTGTCGGACAGGGCGCCGAGTGTTCCGTCCAGTTCCGCCGGGCCGATCGGGACGACGACCTGTCGGACGAGGTATCCGACGACGCCGCGGGTTCTCGGGTCGTCTCGCCCCGCGGTCGGCACCCCGACGCAGAAGTCACTCGCGCCGGTGATGTGCCTGACCGTACTCGCGAACGCCCGCAGGGCGAGAACGAACGGCGTGAGGTGATGGGCCCGCGCCTTGGCGGCAAGGTGCGCCCCGGCCTGGCCCGGGAATTTCATCTGCGCCGTCCCGTATCGACCACCGTCCACAGGCGGCGGCGAGGACGGCCACTCGATGTCGCGGGTCGTCGAGAGGCGGGACGTCCACTTCCGGAGCTCATCGGCTGGAGGCCGATCGAGAGCGGGGTTCCGCATGTCGGTGAACCGGCGAGGCGGCGGTGGCGTCGCACCACCGAGCAGGGTGCTCAGTTCGTCCGCGAGGACGGCCACGCTGTAGCCGTCGAAACACGCGTGGTGGATGCTGATCGTCAGGTCACACCCGTCCGGCGCGGAGTCGATCCGGGCCGCGACCAGCGGCCCCCGCGCGAGGTCGATCCGGCGGGCCAGGTCATGTGCGCGGCGCCGTGTCGGAATCGGGGGCGAGGACTTCTCGATGGAGACAGTGACCGCGCTCTGCCGGTTCAGCGTCTTCGCGACCGGAAGACCGTCCTGGTCGGTGTCGATGGCCGTCCTCGTCGCCTCGTGACGCGCGACGAACGTGCTCAGGGCGTCGGCCAGTGCTTCGGCCGGCGGAGCCGGAACAAGACGGTACGACAGCACCAGCACGTTGCCGATGGCGTGCTCGGGCCGCATGAGACCGTCCAGCCACAGCGAGATCTGGGCATCGCTGAGCCCGCCCGCCTCGGCGATCGTGGAGATCGCCTCGGAGCCGTTCCCGGCTGCGGACTCCCGGGCTATCTGCGCGGCCGAACCCGCTCTCAGTACGACGTCGGCCCCGATACCGATGCCCAGGTCGAGCAGCCGATGAGAGAGCCGGATCGCCGCCAGCGAGTCGAGGCCGATGCTACGAAGGTCCGTGTCGAGCCCGAGAGCGTCCAGGCCCAGCACTTCCGCGGCTGTTCGGCCGACGGTCTCCGCGAGGCCGCGAACCATCGGATCCGCGGGCACGGCCCGTATCTCGACCGGTGCGTTCGTGGGCGCGGGCAAGGCCGCGACGTCCACCTTGCCTGTCAGGCTGAGCGGGAACTCCCGCAGTTCGGTGATGCTCTGCGGGAGCATGGCGGCGGGCAGGCGCTCGCGCAACGCCGCCATCAGGGCTGAGCCGTCGAGAGGTGCTCTCACCGCCGTGACGTAGGCCGCCAGACCGCTCGCGCGTTCCCCGTCGAAGACGGGAACCACAACGGCCTTGCTCACCTTCCCGGTCGCGAGCAACGACGCCTCGACTTCCGCCGGTTCGACTCGCTGACCGCTGATCTTCAGCTGCCGGTCGGCACGGCCGATGAACTCCAGCACTCCGTCGGCGCGCCAACTGACGAGATCACCGGTGCGGTAGACCCGTACCGGCGCCTCCCCGTCCACCGCGATCGGCGTGAACGCTCCGGTTCCGGCGTCCTCGCCGATGTAACCGGCGGCCAGGCCGTCTCCGGAGATGAGCAGTTCCCCGACCTCTCCGACGGCGACGCGGGTCGCGGTCGAGGCGCCGGTGAAGCGGACGACGAGAAGCCCGGTGTTGGGAATCGCCCGGCCGATCGGAATTCCCCGGGGAGAGTCGCAGTCCGCGAGGCTGATGCGATGCGTGGTGGCGAACACGCTCGCCTCGACCGGCCCGTAGGCGTTGACCAGCGGAATGGTGGGGTGCCGGAGAAGGAAGTCGCGGACGTGGCGGGGAGAGGCGCGCTCGCCGCCGATGATCAGCGTGCCCAGGCCGGTGAAGGCGTCGACGTCCTCGTCGACCAGCAGGTTGAACAGCGCCATGGTGAGCACGGCGCCGTTGACCCCCCTTGCGATCCCCTGGCGCAGCCCCTGCGGGGACGGGTACCCGTCGGCCCCCGTTGTGGCGAGGTTCGTGGTCCCCCCGTGGACCAGGGGATACCAGATCTCGAAGGTGAAGATGTCCCAGGAGACGGCCGCCGTCGCGGACATGTGAACGGGCACGTTCGGATAGTCCGGCTCGATCGGCAGGATGGTCCGGAGCACCGCCCGATGCGTGCTCAGCGCGGCCTTGGGCTCGCCGGTACTCCCAGAGGTGAAATACACGCAGCACGCGGCGTCCAACCCGACGCCGACGCACGGGTCCGTGCCGTTCCGGGCCCGGGTGGATCCGCCGGAGGCGCTCGGCACCTCCTGGGCGCCGAGATGCCGCCGGGATCCTCCGGGGCCGACCACGACAAGCTCCGCGCCTATCCGCTTGATCACTTCTTGCCGGCGGGCGACCGGCCAGCGTACGTCCATCGCGCAATAGGCCGCCCCGGTGCGCAGGACGGCGAGCATCGCCACCACCAGGTCGACTCCTCGGGGGAGGTCTATCGCGACGATCGAGCCGGGGCCGGCCTTCCGGGTTCGCAGGACACGTGCGAGGTCGCCGGATTCCTGGTCCAGCGCGGCGTAGCTCAGGTCGCGGTCCGCGCCTCGGACCGCGACGGCCGCGGGGGTGGCTTGAGCGTGCCGCAGGACATGCGTGGCGATCTGTTCCTCGCCGAGATCGACCGAACGGCCACGCCACGAGTCGAGCAGCGCACGTTCGGCGTCTGATGCCGGGCGTGCCGCCTCCATCGTCATGCCACCACCTCCCGGGCCGTGAGTGAGCACAGTTCAGCGATTCGAGCGGTCAGAGCCGTGATGTCGGCACGATCGAAATGATCGGTGCTGAACTTGGTGCCGACGGTGAACGCACCGTCGATGACGTCGCCTTCGAACATCAGGGCATAGCGTTCGGACTGGCTTTCCGCCCGGTGGGCGCCGGTGTCCTCATCGGCGTTCTGGAGGGAGTCGCCGCTCCCGCGTTGTTCGAGGCGCCCCAACTGGCTGCGGTAGTTCAAACGGAGATCAGGGCGGGGAAGCGCGGCCAGCATCCGCCTCTCCTCTTCCACCGGTGACAGAAAACGAAGCGCGTCGAAGCCGAACGGGCGGGTCGGGACGAGCCGGGGAGCCGCCAGCAGTCTCCGGACGGCGCCGCACCCGCTCCCCCGGACCACCCCGATCTCGGGATGAGTGCTCTGCAGGTAGCCGATGGTGCGGGAGACGTCCAGGTCTCCGACCGTGGCGGTTCGGTTGTTGTCGTAGACGTCCATCGCCACGGTGGCCGTCCCCGTCCATTCGGCCACGGCTGTCATGATCGCGGCCCGCAGCAGGTCGACCGGGCGGAACAGCGCCGGCGCGAGGCGGTGCAGGATCGCGTCGGAATCGGACAGGGTGAGCGCGGACCGAACGGTGACCACGGACGGCAGCAGGGCCGGGCCTTCGCGCCGGCTCAGCGGAAGGACGTCGGGCCACGGGGCGGACAGCCAGGCGGCGGCGTCACGGCGGGCGATGTCGGAGACGAGGTAGGAATCGATCGCCGAGCGGACGGACCTCACCGATTCGGTCGGCGGGTCGAGGGTCGCCCGGCCGGTGGCCAGCCAGCGGGTGAGCGCGGCCTCGGCCTCGTCCACCAGGAGGGACATCGAGCAGCCGTCAAGAACGAGATGGTGCACGACGATCAGCAGGCGGTGGTCGGTCCCGGCCCGCAACCGCACCATCCGGAACACCTCCCCGTTGCCCGGATCGAGCTCTTGCTGAGCCTTCTGGGCAGGTTCGAGCAGCCGGGCGGCGAGATCACCGTCGCCGAGGTCGACACTGTGGAAGACGTCCTTGGCCTCACGCACGTCGAAGCGCACCAGCAGGGCCGCCAGATCGAACCGGCTGGACAGTGCCGGATGTTGGTCGAGGAGGGCGGTCGCCGTATCGAGCAGGGCGGCGTCGGGAACGTCGTGCCGGATTTTCATCAGGGCCGTCAGGGCGAAGTGGTGCGCCTCCGGGATGGGTCCGTCCAGCAGCCACCTCAGCTGCGAGGGCAGCAGTTCGGCGGGTTCGCCCGTGCGGGGGCCGGGTGAGTCCGACGGTCCGGAAACCTGCTCCGCCTCGCGCGCCGCCGCACCGATGGCGGCCAGGGTGCCGCAGCTGAGCACCTCCGCCGGAGTGATCACGAATCCCCGGGCCCGGGCCCGGGCGGCGAACCGCACGGCCAGGAGTGAGTCGCCGCCGAGTTCCAGGAAATCGTCCTCGGGACGGGCGTGGTCCACACCGAGCACATCGCACCAGATCTGCCCGAGCGCGGACAGACGGGGGTTCGAGTCCCGGGGCGGGCCGGCCTGCCGCTCGTCGGCCGGAGCACCGGCTTCGAGCCGGGCGCCGATCTCCGCGGCCACCGCCAGGCGGTCGGTCTTGCCGGAGGAGGTCAACGGGATCCGATCCGCTCGTGCCCAGACGGTCGGTACGAAAGGCAGCGGAAGGATCGACGCCAGGCGTCCGGCCAGGAGCGCCGTGTCGGGGGTGTCCGCTCCGCCCGCCCCGACCAGGAGTGCCCCGAGTCGGGGCTCGGCGCCGCTGCGCGAGAGGACGGCCGCCGCCGCGTCGGCGACCAGCCCGGTCGACCGGATGGCGGCCTCCACCTCCCCCAGCTCGATCCTGAACCCTCGAAGCTTCACCTGGTCGTCCGTCCGGCCGGTGAACACCAGGTCGCCGCTGTTCAGGACGCGGACGAGATCACCGGTGCGGTAACGGCGTTCCGGGGTCCGATCGGATCCGGGCGGGCCGGCCGAGGCGAAGCGATCGGCGGTCAGATCGGGCCGGCCGACGTACCCGTCGGCCAGCAGGCCGTGGATGTAGAGCTCCCCCTCCTCGCCGGATGCCGCCGGACGGCCGTCGGGTCGCACCACTGACACGCGTCGCCCCGGGAAGGCGGTGCCGATCGGAAGGCCGCTCTCGTCCGCCGGCAACTCGTCGCCCGGGTCGAAGCGGAACGCCGTTGACGTGACGACGCTCTCGGAGGGCCCGTAGGCGTTGACCAGCGCCGCGGCGCCCAGCGCCGAGCCCAGATGGCGGCGCAGGTCCGTCAGGGCGGCGGCCTCTCCGCCGACCACGACGAGTCGCACCGAGGCGAAGTCCCCCCGGGAAACCGCCGGCAGTTCGACCGTCACCGTCCGCCAGTAGGCGGTGGGGAGCTGAAGTACGGTCACCGCGTTTTCGCGGACCATCGCCGAGAGGTCCGCCGAGTCGGGGAGCGCGACGGACTTGACGGCCACGGCCGCCCCGGCGAACCAGGTGGGCCAGATCTCCTCCTGGGCGACGTCGAAGCCGAGGGACGCGAACTGCAGGACTCGATCACCGGGGTGCAGCGCGAAGTAGTCCACGGCGTGCGCCGCGTGGGCCGCTATGGCGGCGTGTGACACGCTCACGCCCTTCGCGACCCCGGTCGAACCAGACGTGTAGATGACGTAGGCCTCGTGCGTACCGTCCGGACGACCGACCGGCGGCGCGTCGGCCTCGGCGGCAGCCGAGCCGAAGAGGGAGCGAAGCATCACCACTGGGCAGCCGACCTCAAGGAGACCGTCCCGAGGCTCCTCGACCACCAGCAGTTTCGCCGACACGTCCTGTGCCTGCGCGACCAGGCGGGCGGCCGGCACGGAATCGTCGAAGGGCACCACGGCGATGCCGGCCCGGGCCAGGCCGGCCAGCAGCACGAGCGCGCGTCCGCTGTTGGGCAGGGCCATCGCCACCCGGTCCCCGGCCCGGAGGCCGAGACGGTGCAACTCTCCGGCCACGATGTCGGCATCGCGGGCGAGTTCGGTGAAGCTCCACGTCCGCTCGGCGATGAGCGCCGGACGGTCGGGGTATCGCATCGCCGCCGTCGCGAGACCTTCGGCGAGAGTGGTCGGACGGTTCATCGGGTCGCCTCCGAGACATGGAGGCGGCCGGAGAGGGCCGCGGCGGCCCTGGTACGGCTGGTCCACCCGACGGAGTACCGCTCGGCCGTGCTGGCCAGGAGGAAGATCGCGGCGAGACCGAGCCATCCCGGCGGGCCGGCGGAGACGCCGAGCGCTGTGATCACCATCGGCCCGGCGGTGTCGTGCACGTTGGTACCCAGATTGAAGACGGCGAGGTACTGGGTCTGTTGTCCGGCCGGGGAGAGGTCGTAGGAGATCTGCCACGCCGCGGCGGCGTGCAGGTTCTCACCGGCGGTGAGCAGCAGGACGCCGACGACGATGAGCACGGAGGCGGTCAGGGCGTTACCGTAGTGCGCCACTCCTATGGCCGCCGAAGCAAGGGCCAGCACGGTACCGCAGGTCGTGAGCGCCCGCGTCGCGTCGGACAGGGACTCGGCCATGCGTGTCCACCAGACCTGCCCGAACGCCGTGAACATCGTGTTGATGATCAGGACGACCGCCACCATGAACGGCGGTGCCTCGGTGTATCCGACGATCCACAGCGGGAGGGCGACGAACAGGATGCTGTCGTGCAGCATCAGGAACCCGTTGGCGAGAGAGACACTCAGAAAGGGAATCTCGCGAAGTGGCCGTGCGCGGGCGGCGGCGGGTTCCGAAGGTTCGTCCACCGGGTCCTGCGCCGCCGGTACCGGCCTCTCGAACCGCTTCAGTCTCGCCACCAGGAAGGCCATCGGGATGAAGGAGATCGCGTTGCCGAACACCAGCAGCCGGTAGGCCCACGACGCGTCCGACTCCACCGCGAGCCCGGCCAGGAGGGCGCCGAGTCCCAGCCCGACGTTCCGGAAGGCACGCAGGTAGGCCATCGTCCGTAGCCGCTCGGTCTTTTCGAAGATGCGCCCGACGAGCGCCTGGTTCGCGGGCGGGCCCGAGCGATCGGCACTGGTGACCAGCACGACGGCGATCAGGAACTGCCAGAAGTTCGCGACCAGCGCCATACCGATGTACGCGAAGATCCGGAAGATGTGCAGGCCGACGAGGATGACGCGGGGCCCGGTCCGGTCGGCCAGGCGGCCGAGGAGGACGGACGTGAACATCCCGATCAGTCCGGCGAGCGACAGCCCCAGACCGACCTGCAGCGGGGACAGGTGGATCACGCGCGTGTAGTAGAGCGCGCTGCCGGTCAGGAACATCCCGGTTCCGATGGAACCGACGAAGCCGCTCGTGACGAGCACGCGCGCCGCTCCCGCCGGGGGGATGATGTCGATGATCTTTTTACGGTCGGTGTTCATGCTTGTCCGTCCAGTACCCCGGCGAGGATCTCGGCCGAGCGCTCCAGGTGGCGTGCTGTGAGGCCCTCGGGAGCCTGACCACTGAGGTACCGATGGCCGAACCGGCGCAACACCACGTCGCTGCACCTCGTGTCGCACCCGAGGGCGACGAAGACCAGGACGTCGGCCACCGGCCTGGAGAACAGCGGCAGAGCGGCCAGGCAGACGTCGGGTCGGGGGCTCCATTCGTCGTCGAGCGCGTCCCGCAACTGCTCGACCCGTCGAGCGAGGGCTGCCTTCAGGTCGTCGGCGCGGCTCTCCGGCAGCCGGGCGATGTCAAGCGACGCCCGAAGGGCGTCCCTGCGTCCCGGATCCTCCGGCGCGTCGAACCAGTCCAGGTCTCGTCCGGCGGCTCGGGCGACCTCGTCCATGGAAGCCCCGACGTCGATCCGGCCCGGGGCCGCGAGGGCGACGGCGGTCAGCGCCTCGAACGCCAACTCGGCCAGGTGCCGTTCGAGGACCTCCGCGGGGAGGATGCGGCCGTCGTCCCAGCGGTGTGTCTCCGCGGCCCGCAACGCGAAACCGGCGACGGACGCCTCGGTCAACGCCTCGACGGCCACCGGAGCCAATGGTCCTGAGCCGGCGGCGGGGTTCAGCGTGGCGTACGCCTGCCGCACCTTCTCCGCCACGGAGGCCGAGGCCCGGACCTCACGGGTGGCCTCGGAACCGGATGCCTCGTCGATCGTCACCGTCACCGTTTCGGCGGCGGTGCGGGCGATTTTGAGGGCGTGGGCGGGAGAGTGCGAGATGGCCCGGACGACGAGCAGCCGGTCCCGTGAGTCACGCGGAACCTCCACCACGTCGGATCCGACCTCCAGCTCGAGCTCCACGGACAGGACGCCGGCGATCGAGCCCGCCTCGGCGAGTCCCTCAACGGCGACCACCCGGCCGCTCCGATCGGGGACCCGGTACCAGACGGCCGCGTAGCGGTCGCTCGACTCAAGGTCCCGGTGGCCGAGACGGAGCCGGTCGATCACGCTCTCACCGATCGACTGGCGCACGAAGAGGTCGAGCAGGTCGAACCCGTGAGTGTCCCGGATCGTCTCCGGGATCAGGTCACCCGCCGGCCGCAGATGTGTCTCCACCAGCCTCGGCCCCTCATCGGTGAGAATGATCTCGGTATGAGTCAGGCCGTTCTGCACGTCCAGCGCGCGTAGTACGTCGGTCACGGTCTCGCGGACCAGGTGTTCGGTCTCCGGCGGCAGCTCACCTCGGATCATGTGGCCGAGTTCCACACAGTGGACGGGGTCCTTCACCTTCAGCGTGATCGCGACGATGAGGTGTTCCCCCCGCTCGGAGAACGCCTCGACGCTGATCTCGGGGCCGTCCAGGAACGTCTCCACCATCAGCCTGCCGTCCGCGGCGTCCTCGGCCGCGAGACCCCACTGCCACGCCGCCTCGGCCTGGGACGGGCGGTGGACGACGGTGACCCCTGAACTGGCCGCGCCCATGACCGGTTTCACCACGACGGGATATCCGTGGCGGTCCGCGAAGTCGGTGATGTCGTCGGGCGAGGTGACCTGTCCGGCGAAGGGCCCGGGGATGCCGGCCGCGGTCAGCCGGTCACGCATGTGGAGCTTGTCGTGGACTGCTCTGACCGTCTCGGCGGAGTGCATTCCCAGTCCCAGCGCGCTCGCCACAGCGGCCGCCTTGTCCTGGTCCTTCTCGCTGAAACTGGCGACGTGGGTGACGGGCTCGACCTCGTGGATCGCCCTCGCCATGGCGATCCACGAGGAGTCGTCGGTTGAGGAGACCCCCACGATTCGAGCGTGCAGGGACGCGTCGCGGACCCGTTTCAGCACGTCACTGCGGACGAGTACGGAGGTGCGCGCCTCGGGGTCGACCTGGTGAATGTACGCGGGCAGTTCGCGACCATTCCCAACGACCAGAACGTGACGGTTCATATCATGTCCCTCGTTTCATCAGGGATCTGCGGCGACCTGCCAGGTGGACGAGGTTGAGCGCCCAGTTGACGAGCCGGGTCTGCACATCCCGCCCCGAGGCGGAGCCCAGGACCTGCTGGACCGCGACGGCCATCGTCAGCCGTTCGGGGTGGCGGCGGCCCGCGCCGTAGGCGTCCCGGACGGCACGCATCAGGCCCTTGCTGTTGCGGTGAACGATCACCATCGTGGGTACGAAATTGACCGAAAGGCCCATGGCGGCCAGCCCCGCGACGATGTCGTTGTCGCTGCCCGGCGCGTTGACGACGTCTCCGCGGGCCGCCAGGAAGGCCTCGCGCCAGACGGCCCCGTTTCCCCCGGCGAAGAAGCGCACCTCCTGCCCCGGCCGCAGCCCCCTGTACCGGTCGAGGTAGCGAGACTGCCGGGCCCTGGAGACCACGCCGCTGTCGAAGGGCAGCACCCTGCCGGTGACGCCGCCTCGGTCGGCGGTCAGTTCGCGATCGATCTGGTCGAGCCAGTCCGCTCTGGGAAGAGCGTCGTCGTCGAGGAACGCGATCACGGGTGAGACCGCCTGCTCGGCGGCGAAGGACCGGGACGGCATGGCGCCGATCGGCCGCGGATTGCGCAGAAGCCGGATCGGCAGGCCGGCCACCTGCACCGCGTCGGTGATTCGCGGCTTTGAACCGTCGTCGACGACGAGCACCTCGTACAGCAGCGCGGTGTTGCATTCCGCCAGGGCGTTCAGGCAACGCCGGAGGTCTCGATAACGGTCTCTGCTCGGGATGATCACTGTGATTCGCGGTTCCACTGTCGCCTCCATTCGTCGCAGAGCCACGGCCAGGCGTGCTGGTCGTCCGAGGGAAGATAGGTACGGCGGATTCGTTGCGGGGCGACGGTCCATGGCAGCGGGTCCGCCTTCACCGTTCCGAAGCCGAGTGTCCCGGCCGGGACCGCGTCAACGGTCGGAGGGAAGCCGTAGGGGTAGGCCAGCAGGGGCCGGACCGCCCCCAGCCGGGCCTGGATCGCCGCCAGCGAGTCCGCGATCTCCCTGCGCTGTTCGGCCGGGGCGAGCTGGTGCAACATCCGGTGCGTCACCGTGTGCGAGCCGACCGCGTGCCCCGCCCTGTGCAGATCGGTCAGCTCGGCCCAGCTCAGGTGCCGGGCATGCTGCGCCTCCAGCTCCGCCATCTCGGTGATGGCGAAGAAGACCGCTCTGATCCCCAGCCTGTCGAGGATGGGCAGGGCGTGGTCGAGATTGTCGCGATGCCCGTCATCGAGGGTGACGAGCACGGTGGGCTCGTCCGGCAGCGCGGTCAGGTCATCGAGTGCTTCCGGGGGGAGGGCCGGCCCGTACCGGGACAGCACCGTCTCAAGGCCGCGTTCGAAGTCGTCAGGGGTGAGTGAGGTGTAGTGCACGAGTTCCGGATGTACGTGGTGGAAATAGAGGACCAGGGGCCAGCCCGGGGCGGAGGAGCGTAGCGCCCGAGCCGTGGCGGGCCCGATCACCGCTCGCTCCACCCAAGCGCCGTCGCAACGGCCGCCGGGACGGGAATGCCCGTCTCGTGGGCGCGGGCCGTCCATGCCGCCTCTGCCTGGTCCGGGAAGTACGGCGTGGGTGGCTGTCCTGGATATCCCGCCAGTACCGCGTCCCGGAGGGTCTGCAACAGCTTGTCGATCGAGGTCCGTTCGGCGTCCAGCCCGAAGGCGGTGGTGGAGAGGCCGACGAACAACTGTGTGCAGCCCATCGGGCGGCCGGGTTCCGCGCGTTGTTTGACCACCAGCGGACTCACGGTGTGGCCCCCCAGAATGCCCGCGATCACCTCGGCGATGAGCGTTACGCACAGTCCCTTGTAGTCACCGAAGACCGGGACGGAGCCGCCCTTCTCCAGGTCCAGTGGATTGGAGGAGGGTCTTCCCCTGCTGTCCAGCAACCACTCCGACGGAACCTGGTCACCGCGCTGCGCGGCAGCACGGATCTTGCCGATGGAGACCACGCCGGTGGCGAAGTCCACCACGAAGGGTTCGACGGCCGCGGTGGGCGTCACCATACAGATCGCGTTGCTGCCGAGCGTCGGTCGTGCCGCTCCGGGTGCGGCCAGGCTCGGGCCTGAGATGTTGAACAGCAGTCCGGCGACGCCCTGCCGTTGGAAAGGCCAGCGGTAGGCCGCCATCATTCCCACATGGTTGTTGGAGTGAACGGCCACGGCGGCCACGCCGAGCCGGGCGGCGGTGGCCGCGCACCAGTCCGCGGCCATCGCCGCCGCGGGCTGACCGAAGCCGTTCCGCGCGTCGACGCGGGCGACGGCTCCTTGCTCGGTCAGCACCGGCTCGGCGAGCGGGTCGATCCCCCCTTGGCGCACTCGGGTCAGGTAGGTCGGCAGCAGGCCCACACCGTGCGAGTGGTGGCCCCGCACATCCGCTTCCACCAGGACGTCGGCCACCAACGTGGCGGTCTCGTCACTGCTGCCGGCCGCCCTGAGCGCGGCGGCCGATCGCTCCTTCAGCGTCGCGGGCGGCACCCGCAGCGGTTCGGGAACCGACCGGCTTTCCTCGTCGATGTAGCACAACGTTCCCCGGGCGAGCCGACAGACCCGATCGGTGGGCAAGGATCCGTCGGTGGCCAGCAGAACGGTCGTCTTGCCCTGGCTCGTACGCCGGTCGAGCAGGTCGGCCAGCACCGTGGGGTCCATGGCATCGGCGTCATCGATGATCAGCGCGTCTGATTCCACCGTTCCGAACCGTGGCTCGAGTTCGCCGCAGAGCACCTTGCAAAGAGTCGATTTTCCCGATCCGCGTTCGCCCTGGATCAGCAGGCTGCTGCCGGCCGGAATCCGCAGATCCGCACCGCGCAGCAGCACCACCTCGTTCCCCTTGGCGCCGACCGTGATGACAAGATCGTCAACTTTCAGCATGTGCGCTCCCGGGCCGTGACGGGAGGATGCGGCGGTAAGATGATCTTGATGGGCGATCGTTCATCTCACCACTCCACCGGCGCGGCTAAGCCGTCACGCTGCAGGAACTCCAGCCGGTTGCCGAGGTTGTCGGCCGCGTAGAACCGCCGGTGCCCGGGAAAGTTGTCGTCCCAGGTCACCTCGACGCCCTTGGCCGCCAGATGCCGGGCCAGAGCGTCGAGGTCGGCGACCCGGATTCCCGGGTGGGCTTTGCGGGCCGGCCGGAAATCATTCTCGACACCGAGGTGGATCTCCAGGTTGTCGGCACGTATCCAGAGGCCGCCGCGCGCGGCGAGTACCGGCGGCTTGACGAGTTCCACCATGCCGAGAACACCGACGTAGAAGGCGCGGCAGTCGTCCTCACTGCCGGCCGGGATGGCGATCTGGATGTGGTGCAGGCCGTAGCCGAACTCGGTCCCGTGATCGGGACCATATCCCTGGCTCGAAACTGAGAGATCGTTCATTTGTCGGTTCCCCTTACGGAATCGTGCGGCGGAGCGTCCGCCACACTGCTGCGATCTCCGGCGACGGTTCTTCGATCGCCGAAGGTCTGGTGGCCGAGAGAGCGTTGAGCGGGCCGGAGAGTTCCAGGCCGGTGAAGGTGCTGAGCCGCTCGGTCGCCGCACCCGAGCACAGCTCGTGGTAGTCGACGACGAGCCTCCGCTCGGGTGCGATCCGGTCGGCGCTCTCCAGCCAGGAGGTGTGCCAGGCCGCCCACTTCCGGCAGGCGTCGGCGGTCGAGGACGGCCGCCAGGGCCGATCGCCCGTCCACTCCAGCTGTGAGGCGGCCGCCTCCAGCGGGTGCCGGACGAGCAGGATCACCCGCGGTCGAGGCAGCACGTCGAGGAGGCCGGGAAGGTCCAGCAGATACTCGTTGTACTTGTCGCCCCAGCAGGGCCAGTCCGCATAGGCCCGCTCGATCACCTGCCTGCAGGTGGCCACCGGATCGGTGTGCTCGCCGCGGGCCACTTCCGCGGCGGTGTCGCGCAGGACCCTGTCGAGGTTCCCGAGCCAGCGGGCCGCGTGTATCCCGCCCGGCGGTTTACGGTGGAGCGCGTGGCTGATCTCATCGGCCCGGAAGTGCCGGCAGGCGAGGTCCGCCCTCGTGCACCAGCGGGCCAGCAGGTAGGGCAGCTTTCCGTTGACGGTGAAGATCCCGCCCATGGCGGCGTACGCCTTGCTCAGCGCGTGCGCGAGCGCGGTCGTGCCCGAGCGCTGCGCGCCGAGTAGCAGAAGGGGCTCGGTCATGACGCGACCAGCGCCCGTAATGCCCGCATGCAGGTGACGCTGGCCGAATAACCACCTTCCGAGAAGGCGTCACCCCACGGACGGTCCCGTTGGTCCTGGGTGAGCACCCGTCCGGAACGCCAGTGGGTCTCCAGCGAGAGCCAGCCGGTGTAGTCGTCCGCGCCGAGTCTCTCGATGATCTGTCCCCAGGGCAGATCTCCGTCACCGAGTCGCACGTAGCCGCTGGTCCCGGCGGGGTCCTTCACGTGGATGTGGCCGATCACCTCTCGGCCGATCGTGTACTCCTCGGGAAAGGGGTCGGCGTGCCAGCCGCTGAAGACAGAGTTGCCCGGATCCCACAGCACACCGATCTCCGGTCGCCCGAGAGCCTCCAGAAAGGCGAGCGTCAACGCCATGGTCGGCGTATTGGTCCGGGTACCGGTCTCCACAAGAAGCCGTACGCCTGCCAGATCCAGACCGTCCAGCACCTCCGCGGCGACCAGCGCCGCGGTCTTCGGGTCAGGGTCGCCGTCACGGTAGAAGGTGAAGATCCGCACATGCGGCGAACCGAGTATGTTCGCCTGCTCGATCGCGCGGCCGAGCAGGTTCCGAGTCGCCGCCACGTCGGCGTCGGTCCGGGGCAGCCTCCGCTTCAGCGCCGGCGGGCAGAAGCCGGCCACGGCCAGATTCCGCTCCGCCAGTGTCCGGCGTATGTCGCCAAGCTGCGCGTCGTTCAGCACATGCGGCGGCACGTTGGCCACCGAACGAATCTCGACGCCGGTGAGACCACACTCGACCACGGCATCGGCGGCCCGGGCCAGATCCTGATCGATCTCGTCGTTGATGATCGCCAGCTTCATCGGAAATCCTTCCAGACTCTGCGGAGCACCTGGAGGTCCGCCTGGGGCACGCCGGCCCGGGACTCCACGGTGATGTCGACGCCGGTGGAGACGAAGGGTGCCAACCAGCCCAGGTCCTCGCAGACAAGCGCGCGATGCCGGGGCCGCTCGTTCGGATCGGACGGGAGGGTGAAACCCTTGACCTGGATCGCGGCGGTACGGGTCAGCAACCGGGCCTCCTCGGATCGGACATCGGCGCCGATCTGGGCGAGCCCCAGGTTGTCGAGGACCAGCCGGCAGCCGTACCGGTCACAGAGTCGCAGTAGTTCGTCGATCGCCGCGTACCCGAAATGGGTTTCGACGAGTACCTGCTCGGCTTCCCTGCCCCGGACCAGCTCGGCGAACTGCTGGGCGGTGCTCGTCGCCGCCAGCGCGCCCGCCTCGGCGAACACCTTGATCGCATGGCCCGCGAATCGGGTCGCGGCAGCGGTGTCCTGCCCTGGCCGGCCCAGCACCACGGAGATGCCCACGAACGCCACGGGCAGACCGTCCAGGCCCTCGATCCCCTCGTCCTCCCAAGCGTGGCCCTTGCCCGCCCGGAGATCGACGACCTCACCGAGAGCCGCCCGGGTCAGCCGCGCGAATTCGGCGGCGGTGAGCCGGGGAGCCGACCCCGAGGAAAGTCCGAGCCTGGAGCTCATCGGGCACCCATCTCCCGCAGCGCGTCCAGCACGACCATCGCCGGGCGGGTCCGGTGCAGCGCCGAGCGGTCGGGCCCGACGGACAACTCCCCGTACACCCGCGCCCTGGCCTGTGACGTGGTGAGTTCCCGGGCGCCGACGGTCTCGTCTCCCCGCTGGAACTCGACGGCACCGTCCCGGATTTCGAGCCTGCGGTCATCGGCCAGCAGGATCAGTCGCTCCGCACGCGTGCTCACATCGGCGGTGACCGTGAAGTTCAGCGTGGCACCCGACGCGAACCGGATCAGGCCGCTGCTTCGCAGATCGATTCCAGGGGCGCACTCGCGATAGTCGGCGATCTCGACCCGCTCGACCTCGCCCAGTACCTGGCAGGCCAGATCGAGGTAGTGAACACCCAGGTGCGCCATGATTCCGCCCAGCGCACTGCTGGAGTCGCCACGCCACCCCCGATAGTGCCGGACCGCGTCCCTGGGCCGGCTGACCAGGAGGACGCCGGTGGCGCCGCCCGGCCAGTCCAGCAGTGCTTCGCGAGGAAGCCGGAACCGATGCTGCAGCATGACGGCGACCGTCCCGGGTTCGGCGACGATCCGGTCGAACTCTGCCACGGACATCGCCGGTGGCTTCTCCACCAGGACCTTCTTGTTCGCCCGCAACGCTTCGACGACCCGATCCGCTCGGCCACCCGGCGGCAGGCAGAGCGCGACGGTGTCTATCGTGGAGTCCGACAACACCGCGTCCCACGACGGCAGTCTCAGTTCCTCCGGAAGGAGGATTTCGTGATCGGTGTCGAGGATGCCCGCGAGCGATACCTGAGCGACCTGCCGAATGGCCTCTTCATGCTGTCGGCCGGCCCCCCCGTACCCGACGATCGCAACCCGCATGGTTCCCCTCCGAAGTCGTGCAGTACGTTACGACGGGTGACGGTCAGCTACTCGACAGCCAAGTTGAGGCGATCACGCAGGCACACTGATCGGTGACCGAGCAGGCGATAGCCCTGTACGTGCAGGTATGGCAGCTGGAATGCGCAAAGCCTTTCCCCCGTCCGCCCCCGTCGCGGACAGGGGAGCGGCGAACTCCCCGAAGCGCATCGTCACCCCGATGTCATTCAAAATCTGTGGACCTGACCATGCACGTACGCACCGGCGCCTGTCGACCCTTTTCGACATTGCTTTCTTTTTGGTCGTATTGATCTCGACCGCGCCCTGTTCACCTGAGGCCGGCACGACCCGGCATTCGGCCGTTCACTCCGCGGGCGGCGATCGCGCCATTATATGACCACCGAAAACCATATTATGACTGCCAATAAATAAATCCGGACAGGTCAATTCTTCTTCGGAGCGCCAGCGGGGGATCTCGTCGGGGAACGTCGAGCGAGGTGATCCGGGCCGAATCGACACTCGGATCCGGCGCGGCGCGAGTGGCCGGCGCGGCGGTCCGCCTGCGCCGGAACCATGATCATAATTACACCGACCGCGACAGGTGCGGACCTTTTCCTATCATCGACCTCCGCCGGTCCCGAGGCGTACCGGGCGGCCCTCGGCCTGCCCGGCGGAGGCGATGAGGGCTTCCCGACGAACGTCGGAAACGGAGGTGACGCGGCGTCCGGACGCTCTCGAAGCCCATCTCGCGGACCGACCTTAATGACATTTATGGCCAGAAGGTATTGAATGTCGTGATCACAGCGGGGGTGGAACCGACGGGGCTGGTGAGCGGATGAGCACGGATGGGCACAGGGTTCACGGCCGGATGGTCTCCCCGGTGCTCGTCGGGCGCGACGGAGAGTTGGAGCGGCTGGTCACCGCGGTGACCGTGCCGCCTTCGGTGATCCTCGTCGAGGGTGAGGCGGGCATCGGCAAGTCCCGTCTGGTGACGGAGCTGGCCGCGCGGCCGGAGGTCGCGGGACGGCGAATGCTCAGCGGCGGGTGCAACCAGATCAGGGAGCCGTTCCCGTTGGGACCGGTCGTCGAGGCGCTGCGGTCCAGGAGCGAGGATCTGGCGGGAGCGGCGCTGTCGCCGGTGGCGGGTTCGCTGCGCGCCCTGCTTCCCGAGCTGGCCCACGTGCTGCCGCAGCCGCCCGAGCCACTGGACGACCGGGCGGCCGAGCGGCACCGGCTGTTTCGCGGGCTGAGCGAGGTGCTGGCCGCGCTGGGTCCGGCGCTGCTGGTCGTGGAGGATCTGCACTGGGCCGATGAGCAGACGGTCGAGTTCCTGGCGTACCTGCTGGCCAAGCCGCCCGCCACGCTGTCGGTCGTACTGACCTGCCGGGGCGAGGAGGCGTCGGCCGCCGTACGGGCGTTGACGGCGCGTCCCGCCGACACGCTCACCCACGAGCACATCGTGCTGACGCCGCTGGACGAGAGACGGACACGTGAGCTCGCGGCCGCGATCCTGGACAGCCGCGAGATCTCCGAGGAGTTCGCGGCGCACCTGTGCCTGCGGGCCTCGGGGTTGCCGCTGGCGATCCAGGAGCTGCTGGCGCTGTTGCGGTCGCGCGGGGTGCTGATCCCGTGGGGCGGCGGATGGGCGCGCAGGGCCCTGGAGGAGCTGGACGTGCCGAGCGGGGTGCGCTCCTCGGTGCGGGAGCGGGTGGGGTGCCTGTCGCCCGCGGCGCGGGCGGTGGCGGAGGCGGGCGCGGTGCTCCAGCTCGCCTCGCCGGTCGCGGTGCTCATCGGTGTCACCGGCCTGTCCTCCGAGGACGCGGCCGGCGCGGTGGACGAGGTACTGGACTCCGGCCTGTTCGTCGAGCGGGACGGGATGGTGAGATTCCGGCACGTGCTGGCGGCCCAGGCGGTCCACGAGGGGATCGGGCTGGGGCGCAGGCAGACCCTGCACGCCGCCGCCGCGACCGCCGTCCAGGGCCTGCGCCCGGTGCCGCTCGGGCAGGTGGCCTACCATCTCCGGCAGGCCGGCCGGCTCGGTGACTGGGTGGACGCCGCCGTGAAGGCCGCCGACAGCGCCTTCGAGCTGGGTGACGATGCCGAGGTGGCACGGCTCCTGGAGGACGTGCTGCGCCACGCGGACCTGGCGCCCGAGCGCCGGGCGGCCCTGACGATCCGGCTGGGGTGGGCCGCCTCGGAGTTGCTGCACCTGCCGGACGTCGGCGACCTGCTCGCCGAGGCGCTCGACAAGGCCCCTCCCGGGCCCGTCCGCGGTGAGCTCCGGTTCCTGCTGGGGATGCAGCTCGAAGTGACCCGGACGGACCCGGCACGCAGGTATCGGATGTTCACCGACGCCCTGGAGGATCTGGCCGAGCGGCCGGACCTGGCGGCCTGGACCATGGTGGCCCTGGCGTTGCCGGCCACCATGGACGTGCCGTCCCATGAGCGTCTGGGGTGGTTGGAGCGCGCTCTGGAGACGCTGCCCGAGGCCGGTGACCCCATGACCCGGCTTCTCGTGCTGAGCAAGGTCGCGATGGTGTTCACCGTGGCCGGCGATCCGCGCTGGGCCGAGCTGACCGACCGCGTCGTGCGGGAGACGGGCGGCTACGCCGGTCGCCGCAGGGAGGTCTCCGCCTATCGCTCCATCGGCGACGAGGCCTGTTTCAGCGGACATCACGAGGTGGCGCTTCGACTGCTGACCAAGGCGCTGGAGAGTGCGGCGAGCGCCGACGTCACCGGCGGTATGGAGTTCCGCTGTCGCGCCTCGATGACGATGGTGGCCTATTGCCGGGGCGCCTGGGACGGGCTGGGCGAGGAGATCGAGGCGCTGCGTCACGGGCGCAGTGACCGCCCGGTCGAAATGAACCTCCTGGATGCCGTGGCGGCCTGCCTGTCGCCCGCCCCGGGCCGTATGGACGCCGCTCAGGATCTCCTACGTGAAGTCGTCCAGCGGGTGGGAGCCATGGGAGACGTCGATCTGCTCCCGTTTCCGGTGAGCATGCTGCTGCGGGTGGCCACCGCCCGTGGTGAGGCCGCCGCGGCGATCGCGGAGACCTCGGAGGCCGTCGCCATGTGGGAGGCCAACGGCTTCTGGCCGGTGGGGGTCCGGGCGGTTCCGGCGCTGGCGGAGGCGCTGCTGGCGGCGGGCAGGCCGACGGAGGCGGCCGAGGTGGTGGATCGGTACGAGTCCCGGCTGCCGGGGGTGGACGCGCCGCTGGCTCCGGCGGCGCTCCGGCAGGCCCGTGGCCTCGTGGCCGCCGCGGAGCGGCGGTGGAGCGAGGGCGCGGCGCATTTCGCGGCGTCCGCCGCCGCTTTCGGAGGGGTGTCGGCGCCCTATGAGGCGGCTCAGGCGAACGAGCAGGCCGCGGCCTGCCTCTTCGCCCTCGGCGACGCGGCCGCGGCGGACACCCTCAAAGCCGCCACCACCGTGTACGGCGAGCTGGGCGCGCGATGGGACCTGGATCGGGCCACACAGTTGGCGCGGCGCTGGGGTCTGCGCCCGTCCTCCCCCGCCCCGGCGCGCAGCGTGGCGGGCGACTCGCTGTCCACGCGGCAACGGCAGGTGGCACGGCTCGCCGCGCAGGGGCTGACCAACCAGGAGATCGCCAGGGAGATGTTCCTGTCGCCGAAGACGGTCGACAAGCATCTCGGCGCGGCGATGCGCAAGTTCGGCGCGCGCTCACGGACGGAACTGGCCCGCCACCTGGACCACCCCGCAGGACCTTGAGCGGGGAAGTTGGGGTGTTTTCCCCACATGTCACCCCATACCCCGCCAAGAGGGTGGCGACGATGCTTGCCTCATGTCTGACCAGGAGGCGCCCGAGCCCGCACTGAATGAGGACCCCGGCCACGAGGCGCAGTCCGAGGAGGTGGCCCCACCGGTCGCTGTGACACCCCGGCTCCCCGAGGGGTTCGAGCCCCTGTGATCCGGCTCTCCCCGCTCTCCCTCCATCGCGATCACGCAGAAAGGCAGTGCCCCGCCATGTCCGAGAACGGATTCCGGCCGTCACCCCCTGGCAGGACCGCGTGAAACGCACCGTCCTGCTGACCTCGCTCCTCGCACTGGCCGCGACCGCGCTGCCGCAGACGCCGGCGGCACTGGCCGCCGGGCCGGCACAGCCGCCCCCGGCGGCTCCCGTCACACTCCAGGGTGTCGGCCCGGGCCCGCACGTCATCACCCTGGTCACCGGTGACAAGGTCACGCTCACCCAGGCCGCAGTCGGCCGCTTCGACGTGAAGACCGAACCCGCCGCCCGCTCGGACGGACGCCGGCCGCGGCTGGTCACCCAGACCACTCCCGAGGGCGTCTACGTCCTGCCCGCCGACGCGATGCCCGCCATTCAGGCGGGGCGGCTGGACAAGCGGCTGTTCGACGTCAAGTACCTGGCGGAGAACGGCTACGCCGACGACCGGACCAAGCAGGTCCCGGTGATCGTGCAGTACCCGAAGGGCCGCGAGGGCGCCACCCTCAGGCGGGCGGCCGACGCGATCCCGGCCAGCGTCCCCACCAACACCCTGGACAGCATCCACGCCTCTGCCGTGAACGTCACCAAGGCGGAGGCGGGGACGTTCTGGGAGGCCGTACGGACCGCCCCCTCGGCCGGTCTGAAAGCGTCCGACACGCTGAGCGGCGGGATCGCCAAGCTGTGGCTGGACGGCAAGGTCAAGGCCGTCCTGGACGAGAGCGTGGCCATGATCGGCGCGCCGCAGGCCTGGGCCGGCGGCCACGACGGCACCGGGGTGAAGGTCGCGGTGCTGGACACCGGCATCGACGCCACCCACCCCGACTTCGAAGGGAAGATCGCCGACTCCAGGTCCTTCGTCCCCGACTCGCCGGTCAAGGACGGCCACGGCCACGGCACCCACGTGGCCTCCACCATCGCCGGCTCCGGAGCGGCGTCCGGCGGCACGCACAAGGGTGTGGCACCGGGCGCGCAACTGGTCGTCGGCAAGGTGCTGGACGACGCCGGTTCCGGCCTGGACTCGTGGATCATCGAGGGCATGGAGTGGGCCGCCGCCGGCGGCTCCAAGGTCGTCAGCATGAGCCTGGGCGCCGGCCCCAGTGACGGCACCGACCCGATCAGCCAGGCGGTCAACGACCTGAGCGCGTCCACCGGCGCCCTGTTCGTCATCGCGGCGGGCAACTCCGGCGCCCTCCCCGGGAGCGTGTCCCTGCCCGGCACGGCCGAGGCCGCGCTCACCGTCGCCGCAGTCGACAAGCAGGACCAGATAGCCGGCTTCTCCGGCCGGGGGCCGCGGTTCGGCGACTCGGGGCTCAAGCCCGACATCGCCGCGCCCGGCGTGGACATCGCCGCCGCGCGCGCCGCCGGCACCTCGATGGGCACGCCCGTCGACGACCACTACACCGGCGCGTCCGGCACCTCGATGGCCACGCCGCACGTCGCGGGCGCGGCGGCGATCATGGCGCAGCGGCACCCCGACTGGAAGGGGCCGCTGCTCAAGGCCGCGCTGATGTCCACTTCCAAGGACGACGGCTTCACCGTGTACGAGCAGGGCGCCGGGCGGGTGGACCTCGCCAGGGCGTACACCCAGCGGGTCTTCGCCACCACCGGCGGGATCGACTTCGGCTCGCAGACCGAGGAGGGCAAGACCTCGCAGCGGGAGCTCTCCTACAGCAACCTCACCGACCAGCCGGTCACCCTCACCCTCACCCCCGCCCTGCGCACGGTGAGCGGGAGCCCGGTGGAAGGCAGGCTGAACACCGGTGCGACGCTCACCGTGCCCGCGGGCGGCACCGCCACGGCGACCGTCACCCTCGACACGGCCGGCCTGAAGTTCGGCGACTACACCGGCACCGTGACTGCCGAGGCCGACGGCGTCCGGCTGACCACCCCGGTGGGCATGGTGCGCGAGGCTCCGCTCGTCCAGCTCACCGTCCACACCGTCGGCAGGGACGGCCAGCCCGTCTCGCCGTGGTACCAGGAGACCCTCGACGTCGACGGCGAGAAGGAGTACAGCGGGGGTACCGTGCTGTCGGGCGAGGGGACCACGGTCACCCGGGTTCCGGTCGGCACGCACTCGGTGATGCAACTGGTGGGCACGGTGGACTCCGACGACCGGTACAACGAGATATTCCTGATCAATCCGGAGGTCGCCGTCACCGGTGACACCGAGATCACGCTCGATGCCCGGCAGGCCTCCCAGGTCCGCTTCAGCACCCCGAAGCCGGCCGAGCCGCTGAACAACATCTGGAACGTCGTCACCCAGCGGACCGTCGCCAACGGCAAGGCGTACGCCACCAGGGTGCTCCCGGGTTCGGAGCCCAGCGCGTGGGCGGAGGTGTGGGCCACTCCCACCAAGCCCGTCACCAAGGGCAGGTTCCGCTTCTCCGGCCAGTGGACACTGGGGCAGGCCCAGGTCGCCATGAGCACGGGCGAGCGCAAGCCGATCACCCTGAATCCGGTCGCCCCCCATCACTTCGACTTCGAGGAGGGCCCCCGCCAGAACAACCAGCCCGACTGGAAGCCGTTCACCGGGACGCAGAACCTGCAGCTCGTCGACGTCGGCGAGGGCATGCCTGAGGACATCGCCGGGAAGGACCTGCGCGGCAAGCTGGTCCTCGTGGAGACGGGGCTCGAGCCCGACGGCCACGCGAAGTGCTACACCATGATCAGCAAGGTCATCCCGATCCGCGAGGCCGGTGCAGCCGGATTTGCGGTCTTCCCATCGAAGAGCACCTCCTGCGCCCTGCCGATCGGCGTCTACCAGGAGATCAACACCGGAGATCCCAAGCCCATCAGCATCCCGAACGTCTCCCTGTCGAACAAGGAGGGGCTGCAGCTGCGCGCCCGGCTCGCGAGCGGACCGGTCAGCGTCCGGGTGACCGGCACACCGCACACGCCCTACACCTACACCCTCAAGCCGTACGCCGAGGGCAGCGTGCCGAAGTCCCTGCACTACACCTACACCGGCAAGCAGCTCGCCCAGGTCGACATGGACGTCCACGCCTCCCAGCCGACCAGCTTCAACGACTACCGCACGATCTACAAACAGGACGACGTCGCGACCACGACGACGACCACCTCGCTCTGGGCGCATACCGCCTTCGTCGGACCGACCAGCCGGACCGAATGGGTCGGGCCCATCGACCCCAAGGTCATCCACTCGCACGGCATGAGCTCCGCCAACCTCGACATGACGGCCTACTACGACACCCGGTTCCGCATCGAGACGTTCGACCGGCCCGGCCGTACCCGGCAGCAGTGGTTCACCGCCGGCCTGACGCCGGGCGCCATGACGGCGGCGGAGAAGGTATATGCGCTCGCCGACAAGAACGCGCCGCCCCTCACCACCCAGGGCGTTGACCTGACGTGCACGATCTGCGTGCAGGACGGCATTCTCTGGGCGGAGTTCGCCCCGGCGGGCACGCCCGACAGGCATCCGTTCAGCAGCGGGTTCTGGAAGAACGGCGCTCTCCTCACCCCGGACTACGACCTGCATCTTTACCGGGACGGAACGGAGATCCCCCGCACCACGCCGCCCTACCTGGACAACCTCCCCGCGTTCCCCCTGCCCGAGGGCTCCGGCACCTACCGGCTGACCGCGAAGAACGCCCAGCACGACACCGAGTGGACGTTCCGCGCCCCGCCGACCAAGGAACACGTGCTGCCGGGATCGTTCTGCAAGTACTGGGTCGTCGGGGGAGTCACCGAGCAGTGCCGGCCCACGCCCGTCGTCTTCGCCGGCTACGACCTGGGCGACACCCTGGCGATGGACAACACCGTCCGCGCCGGCCGATCCCACAGGTTCACCGTCGAGGCCTACCACTCGCCGTCCGCGGCGAAGATGCCGAAGATCGCCGGGCTCAAGCTGTGGATGAGCACCGACGACGGCGCCAGGTGGACGCCCGTCCCGGTCAAGCGCGACCGTGACGGCGCCTACACCGCCGACACCCGCTACCCGTCCCTGCGCGACACCAAGGGCGCGGTCAGCCTGAAGGTCGAGGCCTGGGACACCGAGGGCAACCGCCTCAAGCAGACCAGCACCCGCCTGTTCAACCTGCGCTGAACGGAGGGGGCCACCCACTGAGAGACCGCTGCCGCGTCGCGACGCTCATGTCACCGACGCGGCAGCGGTCTTTCGACCTGCGCCGCGTGGCGACGGCGATCGCCATGGGGACTCCGGTGGTCACGACCCGATGTGGGAGGCGGTGCTGAGCGTACGCCGGCTGCGCGGTGCGCCGTCGTACCCGTAGGCGCCGGACGCCGTCTCGTCTTCCATACACCTCGATCGCCTTCCGGCTTTAGGGTGATCAGAGCCGGCGACGCCTGGAGACAAGGGAGAGAACGCCATGACGTGGCTCGTCACGGGGGCGACAGGCATGCTCGGGCACGAGGTGGTCGCGCTGGCGCGCGGACGAGGGCACGACATCGCCGCGCGAACCCGCCGGGACCTGGACATCTCCCATCGGGACCAGGTCGAGTCGGCCTTCCAGACGCTCACCCCGCGGGTCGTGGTCAACTGCGCCGCCTGGACGGCGGTGGACGACGCCGAGGAACGGGAGCGAGAGGCCTACCGGATCAACGCCGACGGCCCCCGGCTGCTCGCCGAGGCCTGCGCGCGGCACGGCGCCCGGCTGGTCCACGTCTCCACCGACTACGTCTTCTCCGGTGACGCGGACGTCCCGTACGGCGAGGACGACCCGGCCGAGCCGCGGACCGCGTACGGGCGGACCAAGCTGGCCGGGGAGAAGGCGGTCCTCGACGCGCTGCCTTCCGCCGCCGTCGTCCGGACGGCATGGCTGTACGGCGCCCACGGATCGAACTTCGTGAGCACCATGCTCCGTCTCATGGCGGAACGGGAGACCGTCGAGGTGGTCGACGACCAGTTCGGGCAGCCGACCTGGGCCGTGGACCTCGCGGACCGGCTGGTCACGCTCGGCGAGCTCGGCTCCGCCGCGGGGATGTTCCACGCCACCAACTCCGGGAAGGCCAGCTGGTTCGAGCTCGCCCAGGAGATCTTCCGGCTGTCCGGCACCGACCCCGGGCGGGTGCGCCGGACGACCTCCGAGGCCTTCGTCCGGCCGGCGAAGCGACCGGCTTTCAGCGTCCTGGGCCACGCGCGGTGGCGGGAGCCGGGCCTGCAGCCGCTCCGCCCCTGGCGGGACGCGCTGCGCGCGGCCCACCCCGAGCTGGCGAAACCCTTCCGCCGAGAAGGCGCCGGTGACGGGCCGCGACGGCCCGATATGCGATGACCGGGAACCGTCGCGACAGGCCTGCGGTTTCCTACCCGCGGGTGTGCGAGGCGTAGAAGGCCAGGCACTCCTCATAGGAGGGCAGGAGACCGGCCGCGCGTGCCTCGGCGAGGGTGGGCGCCGCGGCGTCCTTGGGCGACAGGAGCGGTTCGATGTCCGCCGGCCAGGTGATGCCCAGTTCGGGATCGAGTGGATGAATGCCGCGCTCCCTGGTCGGGTTGTAGCCCTCCGAACACAGGTAGATCACGGTCGCGTCGTCCGTCAGCGCGAGCAGGCCGTGCCCCAGTCCTTCGGACAGGAACACCCCCCGGTGGTCCTCGTCGTCCAGGCGCACCATCTCCCACCGGCCGAACCCCGGTGAGCCGACGCGGATGTCCACGATCACGTCCAGCATCGCCCCCCGCACGCACTTGACGTACTTCGCCTGGCCCGGTGGCACGTCGGCGACGTGAATCCCGCGCAGGGTGCCCCGGCGCGAAACGGAACAGTTGGCCTGGGAGAGCCGCAGCCGCCGTCCGGTGACCGCGTGGAACTCCTCCTCGCGGAACCATTCGTGCAGACCTCCCCGATCGTCGATGTGGATTTTCGGGTCGTCAATCCATGCGCCTTCGATTTTCAGTGGCTGCATCTCGGCTGCTCCTGATCCCGGCCGTTTACCGGACCGTGTAGAACGTGCTGTGGCCTTTTCCGCCACAATCCAATGCTGACGGTAGACGGTCCAATTCGGGTGTCCCGCCGACGGTCGTGATACCAAAGTCGACGCGTCTCATACTTTAGTCGGAAAGCAGGATCCGTATCGGCGACTTCGGTTGACGCGGGAGATGCCGACGACCGATTCCCGCCGCCACGATCGGCCTTAATGTTGAATCGTGCGTAAATCCTTACAGCTCATCGGGTTCATCATGATCCTTGAAGGCGTAAGCGGGGCCATCGATCAGATCGCCGTCCAGCCCATCCTCGGCGCGGTGCTCAACTTCTTCAACCGCGTCGTCGTCAACAACGTGGCCTTCCTGGAAGGTTACGAGATCTACGCGAACTTGATTCTTGCGGTCCTCGGGATTGTCGTGATCATCGCCGCGGAAAGAGCTCCGGCGTCCTGACGTCCCGCACTCTCCGCCCCACCTATTCGATGCCGGGATATCAGCAGAGGCCATGAACGAACTGTCACGACCATTACACACCTGTCCGAGGAGCCGGAAATGAAGAACTCGACGGCGGTGCTGGCGGAGGAGACGGGTGAGCCGGTCGCCGCCCGCGCGGAGAACATCTCCAAGCGGTACAGCACCGGAGACACGGCGGTGGCGGCCCTCGACGGCGTGTCGCTGAACATCCCGCGCGGCCAGTTCGCCGGCATCATGGGGCCGTCCGGTTCCGGCAAGTCCACCCTCATGCACTGCATGGCGGGGCTGGACAGCGTGGACTCCGGGCGGGTGTTCGTCGGCGACCAGGACGTGACGGACCTGAACGAGAAGCAGCTCACCCGGCTGCGCCGGGACCGGATCGGCTTCATCTTCCAGTCCTTCAACCTGCTGCCCACCCTGACGGCGCTGGAGAACATCGTCCTGCCGATCCGGCTGGCCGGCCGCACGCCCGATCAGGATTGGCTGGACTCCGTGATCGAGACCACCGGCCTGCGCGAGCGGCTGGACCACCGCCCGAACCAGCTCTCCGGCGGCCAGCAGCAGCGGGTGGCGTGCGCGCGGGCACTCGCCGGCAAGCCGGACGTCATCTTCGCGGACGAGCCCACCGGTAACCTCGACTCCCGGTCCGGTGCCGAGGTGCTGGGTTTCCTGCAGAAGTCGGTGCGGCAGACCGGCCAGACCATCGTCATGGTCACCCACGACCCGGTGGCGGCCGCGTACACCGATCACGTGATCTTCCTGTCCGACGGCCGCGTCGTCGACCGGATGCCGGAACCCACCGCGGAGAAGGTCCTGGAGCGGCTGAAGAGGTTCGAACCCGCGAGGGCGAGCGGCAGGACCCCCGGCGAGCAGGGGCGGATCTGATGCTCGCGAAACTCACCTTGCGCAATCTCCTGGCGCACCGGGTCCGGCTGCTGCTCTCCGTGCTCGCGGTGACGCTCGGGGTCTCCTTCGTCGCGGGCACGATGATCTTCCGGGACACCGCCACCCAGAGCTTCGATCCGATCTTCGCCGGGCGGACCGAGACCACGACCGTGGTCGTCCGGCCCAAGCCGGCCGAGGGGGAGAACGCGACGCCGGCCACGATACCGGCCTCCCTGGTCGACACGCTGCAGCAGAGCGTGCCCGGCGCCGCGGAACTCAAGGGACAGTACGACGGGTACGCCGCGCTCGTCCGCCAGGACGGGCGGATCGTCGGTGAGGACCGCGCGGCGCACCTGGGCGCGGCGTACATGGAGCGTCCGGGCGCGGGCCTGCGGATACTCTCCGGCCGGGAGCCCTCGGCGGCCGACGACGTCGTCGTCGAGGAGCGCACCGCGGCCGAGGGGCAGCTCAAGGTCGGCGACTCGGTCAGCGTGGTGACCGCGCGGGCGACGAAGTCGATGCGCGTCGCCGGCGTCTTCCGGGCGGTCAACGACCAGGTCGGCCGTGCCGCCACCTACGTGATGTTCGCCCCGGAGACCGCGCAGGCCCTGCTGACCGGTCCCGGACAGTACTCGGCGATCTTCGTACGGCCGCGCGAGGGCGTCTCGCAGCAGCGGCTTCTCCAGCAGGTCGGCGCGGCACTCCCGGCGCAGTACGAGGCCAAGACCGGCGCGGACGAGGTCGAGGAGGTCAAGTCCCAGCTGAGCTCCCTCTTCGAGCTGATCAGCCGGTTCCTGCTGGTGTTCGCCGGGGTGGCGGTCTTCATCGGATCGTTCATCATCCTCAACACGTTCACCATGCTGGTCGTGCAGCGGCTCCGGGAGCTCGCGCTGCTCCGGGCGATGGGCGCGAGCCGCGCCCAGGTGACCCGGGCGGTGCTCGGCGAGGCACTCGGGATCGGCTTCCTCGGCTCGACCCTGGGCCTGCTCGCCGGCGTGGGACTGTCCTACGGGCTCAGGCTGCTGTTCGAGCGGTTCACCGGCGGCACCCAGGTTCCGCTGCGCACGCCGGTGGTCGGGCTCTCGACCGTGATCTGGGCGTACGCGGTCGGCATGCTCGTCACGCTGCTGGCCGCCTACCTGCCGACGCGCCGCGCGGCGAAGATCCCGCCGGTCGCGGCGATGCGCGACGACGTGGCGCTCACCCGCCGTTCGATGACCCTCCGTCTCGTCGCCGGCGTCGTCCTGGCCCTGCTGGGCGCGGGAGCGCTGGCCGCGGGCCTGGCGACCGGGAAGGCGGGGGGCGCGGCCCTGGTGATCGGCGGCGGCCTGCTGGCGTTGCTCGCCCTGACGATGCTCAGCCCGTTCCTGAGCCGGCCGGTCATCGCGCTGCTCGGCTGGCCGCTCTCCCGGCTCGGCGGCACGGTCGGGCGGCTGAGCAGGGAGAACGCCCGACGGGACCCCCGCCGTACCGCGGCCACGGCGTCGGCGCTGATGGTCGGGCTCGCACTCGTCTCGGTGGCGACGGTGGTGGCCGGTTCGATGAGCGCGTCCGCCGACCAGAGGATCGCCCGTCAGTTCGGCGCCGACCTCTCCCTGGACCCGCGCGGTCTCACCGGTTTCAGCCAGGAGACGGTGGACCGGGTGGCCGCCGTCCCGGGCGTGCGCGGCGTCACCGCGGTCCGGCACGGGACGATGCGGATCGCCGACGAGCAGGTGTCCGTCCTGGTCGCCGACCCGGTCGCGCTGGCGGGTCCGGCCAACCTGAAGATCGAGGACGGCACCGGCACCCTGGCCGCCGACGGGTTGCTCGTGCAGAGCGCACTCGCCGCGGAACGGGGATGGAAGGTGGGCAGTACCGTCACGGGCCGTTACCCGGACCGGTCCGCGGTGACCCTGCGGGTGAGCGGTCTCTTCGCCGCCAACGAGGTCCTGGGCATGCCCTTCGTCATGAGCCCGGCCGGCTACCAGGCGCACGCTCCGGCCGGTCTGATCCAGAAGGCGTTCGTCGACCTCGACGACGGCGGCGAGGCGCAGGCCCTCGCGGCCGTACGGTCGGCGCTGCGCGCGTACCCGAACGTCGAGCCGAAGGATCGCGAGGCCGTACGGGCGGACGCCCGCCAGGAGATCGACCAGGTGCTGAACCTGATCGTGGTCCTGCTGGTGCTCTCGATCCTCATCGCCGCACTGGGCATCGTGAACACGCTGAGCCTGTCGGTGATGGAGCGGACTCGCGAGATCGGGCTGCTCCGGGCCGTCGGAATGAGCCGCGGCCAGACCCGATCCATGATCAGCTACGAGTCGGTGATGGTGTCGCTGTTCGGTGCCGTGGCCGGTCTGGCGCTCGGCACCGCGCTCGGCTGGGCACTGCAGCGGGTGATGGCGGCCGATGGCGTCGAGGTACTCGCCATCCCGTACGGCAGACTCGGGCTCTACCTGCTCAGCGCCGTCCTGATCGGTGTCGTGGCGGCGATCTGGCCGGCCAGGCGGGCCTCGCGGATGAACGTCCTGCGGGCCATCCAGCACCAGTGAACCGTCGATGAGCGGGGGCTACGGTGACGCTTCCGGATGTCCTAGGGTGACGACATGGCCGAGATCTCCGTTCCGGACGGATCATGGACGTTCGACAGTGAAATCCTCAGGATCGTGCCGGGCGGGGACAGCGACGTCCACGAACTGCGCAAGACGCTCGGCGAGCTGGAGATCCCCCTCGCGGCGATCTCCGCGGCGTCGTTCGAGCCCTCGCGCAAGGGCGGCAACCTGCAGCTCCGCCTGCGGCCCGGAGCCGATCCGCTGACCGACGTGGTCAGCGGGCGGCTGTCGGGATCCGTCGACCCGTACCGGCTGGCCGTCCCCAAGGGGCGCACCGGGGCCGCCGAGTACCTCGCCGACGAGGTGCGCACCCATCTGATGCTGGATCAGGTGCCGAGCGGTCCCTGCGAGACCTTCCTGCTGCCCGGCCCCACCGTGCCGGTGTCGGCCTCGGCGGGCGACGGCACGGTGAGCTTCGACGGTGAGCGGATTCGCCTGGAGTGGAGCGTGTTCGCCAAGTCGATCAAGGAGGAGGCGGGTCCGCAGACGTTCCCGCTGGAGGATGTGGAGGGGGTGGAGTGGGCCCCGCAGACCGGCATCGGCTATGGCCGCCTCCGCTTCCGGCTCCGGGGCGGCGCTCCCGCCGTGTCGCCTGAGAAGGACCTGCACTGCCTGTCCTGGGGCGTGCAGCGGTACGGCGGCTCGACCGCTCTGGTCGCCGCCGCCGTACTGGCCCGGCTGTCACACCGCCCCGAGGAGCCGCCCGCGCTGCCGCCGCCGGCCCAGCCGGACGAGCGGCAGCGGCGCCTGGCCGCACTGGAGGATCACGATGCCCTGGTGCGCCGCCTGGCCGAACTCGGCGATCTGCACCGCTCCGGGGTGCTCACCGACGAGGAGTTCAGCTCGGCCAAGCGGTCGCTGCTGCGCCGGATGGAGCTCTAGCCGGGGACCCCCGCGCCCTCCTGGGTGACCTCCAGCGCGAACTTCTCCAGCACCAGGACCATCCAGTTGGCCAGGTCGCAGTTGTGCTTGCGCGCGGCGAACTCCCAGCGTTCGAGCTGTTCCTGGCTCGGGCTCAGCTGCAGCTTCACGGCGAGCCCGGTGCCGGCACCGTTCACCGGCGGGCTCGGCGCCTCGGCCGGCTCGCCCTCCCCGTTTCTCAGGGCGGCCGCCTGCCTGAGCTCCTTGCGCAGGCGGTTCCTGGACCAGGCGTGCTGCTCGGCGCGCTGTAGCCACAGGTCCTGTTCGGGCGCGCTCAGCGCCGCCACCTCCGCGTGGTGGGCGAAGCTCAGCTTGTCCCTGCGCCGGGGCAGGCCGAAGCGGCGGGCCACCCAGGCGTAGTTGCGCAGCGTCTGGTAGTCCAGCGACGTCCGCTCAATGGCCGTCCGGTAGCGGTCGGCGTACTGCTTCTCCCCGTAGACCAGCCAGTCGCCCAGCCACCACGCGGAGGAGTCGGCGATGAGGGAGAGCTGGCGGCCGATGCTCTCCCAGTTGGCGAACGGGATCTGGGTCGGAAACTGCAGGCCGGTTCTTCTCGGTATCACCGTCCGGTCGAGCCCGAGACGGCGGTTGATCCCGTTCTCCTGAGACAGGACCGGTGTCACGCGGCTCTCGCCGCCTTTCTTTCCCCGAACGAGAGGCTCGCTCATCGTTTTCCTTCCTTCGCCGTATCGCTGCTCTTCGAATCAGCACGACGTGAACGGCCGAGTCGTGATCGTTCCGCGTACGCGGAGCCAGAGCACGAAGGTGCGCAGCTCGAATAGGTGCCGCGGCGCCGGCCGTCTTCCGGCCGGTCGCCAGATGTTCAGCGGCGTGCGTCGGTATCGGTCAGGCCGAGGCCGGCCTCGGCGACACTCGCGTCCCCAGGCTGACGGGCGAGGCGTGCCATCGCCTGCCAGGCAGAGCCGGAAAGGACGCGCGGTCGGTGTGGAAGAAGCATCGGAAGAATCGCGTCCCCGAACGCGAACGGCCGATCCAGAGGTCTCAGGTACATGACGAGGCAGGCGAACATCGCCAGGGCGAAGCTTCCCAGCCCCATGAGCAGTCCGATGAGGGCGTGCAGGGCGAGACCGGCCACCAGCAGGTACGGACGGACGGCCCGCCGTGACACCAGCCCCATGACCAGGGCGAACTCGATGGCCACCGGTCCCCAGGTGAGCAACGTGACGCCGACCGCCGAGACGCGTAGCGGTTCGAGAACCCCCGCCGCCCAGCCGGGACTGCCGAACAGCGGATCGCTGAGCCAGTAGTACAGGGCGGTGCCGTCGGCCCATTCCTCCCGGCCCAGCTTCGCCACCGAGGCCTGCAGGTAGATACCGGCGACCTGGATACGGATGACGAGCAGGGCCGACCAGGCGACCAGCGAGGCGACCGGATCGGCGACGGGCCGAGGACGCCCCCAGTGCCAGGCGCGTCCGTCGGTCAGCGCGATCGGCAGGAGCAGGAGGGTGAGCACCGCGGCGACCTGGTCCCCGCCGTCGGGGATCGTCGCGGACGCCTGGAAGCTCACGGCCACCCACCAGTGCGGCAGCGCGGTGAACCGCGGCCGCCACCCGGAGGCGGCGACGGCGAGGATCGCGATGGCCACCGGATGCGCCCGGTCGACGTCGAGGACGCAGAACAGGCCGTAGGCGGCGACGCCGTCACAGTACGGGTAGCCGGGAACGCCCTGCGCGGGCCTGAAGAGCGAGGAGGTCTCGCTGGCGAGCAGCGTGGTCAGGGTGCAGAGGGCGAGAAGGGTCCTGGCGAGCCCGTACACGTTCGTCCACGGGCTCGTCTCGGCCACCCCCCGTACCCTGGCACCGAGTCCACTCAGCATGCGACCTCCAATCGCACCACCGAGACCGGCATGTGGGTGTGCGCCGCGGCGTCCGCCCAGGCCCACGGCAGCGGCTTCTGCCGGGTCACCTCGAGCGTTCCGCAGAGGATCGGGTCGGGAGAGGGGTTGCGCACCGGCACCGCCGCACCGGGCAGTCCGAGGCATTCGGTCACCTCGCTCCGGCAGTCGCGCCACCGGTCGGCGGGTACGGCCGCGAGCAGGATGCCGCGTTCGACCCCCTCGGCGCGGGAGCGCCGGTCAAACCCCCACAGGTTGTGCGGCTCGGCGTGCGGTCCAAGCGTGAAGGGCTGCCACGCTCCGGTGGCGGACGCGCGCCACACGGTCTCCCTCGGTTCGCGGGCGGACTTGGTGAAGAACGCCCACCCTTGGGGAGCGACCAGCCGCGCCGCCTCGCTCACCGTTCGCTGCGCGGGCAGTCGGAGGGCGGCACTGGGCAGTTGGCCGATGACGACGTAGAGGATCAGGGCGGTCCATCCGAGGCCGAGCGCGACCGTGGAGACGCCCAGCCTGACATCGGCGTTCACCGGACAAGGGTCTTCGCCACGTCGTCGACCCAGCGTTCCTGGGCCAGCACGGTGCCGCCCTCGGGGACGCTCCAGATCCGGTTGGTGTTCCAGATGGTGTTGGTCTGTTTGACCAGCGTGGAGTCGACCACGATGAAGGAGTAGGCGACGTTGGGAGCGGCGGGACCGTTGTCGCCGACCGGCACCGTCGTGGCCAGTTCGCCGGCGGAGGTCGCGGCCTGCTCGATGCGGATCCGGTCGCCGCTGGTGATCGCGGTCTCGAAGGCGGTGAAGAAATCCGGTGCGGCGCGCTTCATCCCGGCGACCAGCTGCCGGGCCCTGGCTGCGGGCCAGGTCCCGGTCGAGGACGGGACGCGCAGGTCCGGATATGTCTCCGCCACCTGGCCCTGCCCCAGGAAAAGTCCCTGGAACAGGGCTTCCCCGTCATAACGTCTGACTTCCGTGGCTCCCAGCGCACTGGAGGCGCTCAGGAGGCCTATAGCACACAATAGTCCTATAGATAACTGTCTATGCTGCATTGGCACCCCGTAACAACCCGCGTCAGGCAAGTTAGAAGTTATCCTATAATTTCTATAACAAGCAGTAAAGGGGCCAATGGCCCGACCAGACGCCCCACTACCTTTTGCCTACGGCGGAGGCGCCCCACCTTGAGACCTTATGCAGCTGAACATCGACCCTAACTCCGCAGTTCCCCTTTTTGACCAGATCGCCGAGGGCCTGCGGCGCGAGCTGATCACGGGAACGTTGCAACCAGGTGACCACCTGCCTCCCGCCAAGACACTGGCGGCGAGCCTGCAGGTGAACCTGCACACGGTGCTGCGCGCCTACGCGCTGCTCCGTGACGAGGGCATGGTCGAGGTACGCCGCGGCAGGGGAACCGTGGTCATCGCCTCCGGGGCGCGAAGTGGAGACCGGCGCCTGGACAGAGCGCTCGTGAGCCTCGTCGTCGAAGCGCGACGAGCGGGCGTCACGGAGAGCGCTCTGATGAATCTTGTGTTACACGCTTTCCGAAGCAACACAAGTTATGACACTATCTCGGATTGATCAAGATAGTGTCATTTGTCCGCCTTTTGGACAAATGTTATAATAACGGGGGAAATGTGCGATTCCAGGAGGAAGATAGGCGAGCAGCAATACGTTTCTTGATCATCGTGGTGCTCACTCCGCTCAGCATGTTCGTCTTGACCCTGGCGGTCCCCTTCCTCCTCAGCGAGCGCCTGCCCGACCCGGTGGCCGCCCACTTTACCGATGGGCATCCCGATGAGTCAGCCCCGCTACAACCACTGATCCGGGACATCCTGATACTCGGCGCGAGCGTGTGGGCGATCCTGGCCCTGCTCGCCTATCTGCGGCCCGCGGGCTCGCTCGGGCGCAGGGCCGCCGCGGGCAGCGCCGCGGCCCTGCCCACCGCGCTGGGGCTCGCCGTGCTGCTGGGCACGGTGGGCGCCAACCTGGATGCCCCGACCTGGCGAGAGGCCACCACGTCACCGACCGCGGAGGTCATCACGATCGCCGGTGGAGCGCTGGTCTTCGTGTTCGGCGCGATCGCCGTGCATCCGTCGCGGCGGGGCCCGCGTGAGGCCGCCGACCTGCCGACCGATCCGGTCGTCGGCCGGGCCCGCTCCCGGCGGGGGCGCACGCTGTGGATCGGTCAGTCCCGCAATCCCGACCTCGTCTGGAAGACGCTCACGGCCACCTGCATCATGGTCGCGCTCACGATCGCCGGTACGCACTGGATGGCCGTACCCGCTCTCCTGTCGCTGGCCACGCTGCACCTGTGGGGCGGAATCGTCGCCTCCTTCGACGGAACGACGCTCTCGGTGCGAGGCCGCATCCCGTTCGGTCTCATCCGGCGCATCCCGCTCAGCAGGATCGAGACCGCGGAGAGGATCGAGATCGATCCGCAGGAGTGGGGCTGGGGCTGGCGGCTGCGCAGCATCAGGCGGCACGCCATCGTGATACGCAAGGGCGAGGGGCTCCTGGTGGCGCTACGCGGGGGCGGCGAGTTCATCGTGACCGTCGACGACGCCGCCGGCGGCGCCGAGGAGATCAGGCGCGCCCTGCGCGGGCAACCCCCCAGCCGCCCGGCCACCGTCCGGGGGATCACGACGCGCTACCTGTCCGGCCGGACCGGCGAACTCCAGGAGCAGCAGCGGCCCCAGCGGCTGTGGCCCTCGGCCCGGCTCAGGGCGACGGCTCACGACTTGTCATGCGACGCATGAACCACCCGGTGAACGCGGTGGTGACGACGGCGGTCAGCACCAGGATCGTGAAGCCGAGCCGGCTGATGATGCCGTACTGGAGCCCGATGGTGGCGATCACGAGCTCGGTGACACCTCGGCAGTTCATCAGCACGCCGAGTTGGAGCGCCTGCCCTCGGGGCAACCCGGCCAGCCATGCCGCACCGCCCGCGCCGGCGACCTTCGTCACCTGCGCCAGGACCAGGATTCCCGCGGCGACCAGCCAGTGGCCGAGATCCGCGCCGAGAAGCCCGATCGCGGTGTTCAGCCCGACCCCGGCGAAGAAGAGCGGGAGCAGGATCATGAGGGTGAATCCCTGCAGCTGGTGGCCGATCCGGTCGGTGGCCGACGAGTTGCGCGGCACCGCGACACCGAACAGGAACGCGCCGATCAGCGGATGCAGGTTGATCAGCTGGGTCAGTGCGGAGAATCCGGTCGCGCCGATCACGAGCACCACGGTCAGGAGCCGCTCGGACTCCATCCGCGCCACCAGCGCGGCGAGTGCCGGCCGGACGCACAGGTAGGTGACGAGCACCAGCGCCACGGCCAGACCCGCTGTCTTGGACACCTGCCCGGCGCCCCCGCTGCCGGTGCCGGCCAGGATCAGGGTGAGCAGCAACCAGGCCACCCCGTCCCCGATCGCCGCGGACGACAGCGACAGCGCGCCGACGCCGGTGCCGTCGAGCTTGAGGTCGACGAGGATCCTGGCGAGCACCGGCAACGCGGTGATGGCGAGCGCGAGCCCGAAGAAAAGGCAGTACGTCAACGTCGACACCGCGGTACCGGCCAGCATCGGCCCGGCGGCCAGCGCGACGCCGACGCCGGCGACCAGGGGCAGGCCCATGCCGCCGAGTACCGCGGCGGTGACGGTACGCGGGCGCTCGATCCTGTCGGTCCGCAGCTCGCAGCCGAGCAGGAACATGAAGACGACGAGGCCGAGCTGCGCGGCCTTGTCGAGACTGTCGAGCACGTCGGCGGGGAAGAGCCAGCTCACCGCCTCCGGCCATACCTGACCGAGTGCCGAGGGACCCAGCAGCAGCCCGCCGAGGATCTCCCCCAGCACGGGCGGCTGCCCCACCCTGCGCATCAGCTCGCCAAAGAGGTGGCTGGCCATCAGGATGACGGCCACCGCGAGCAGGAACCTGGTGATCGGATCGACGGCCACCTCCGCGCGGAGGAGACCGGGCACCCACAGGAGCACGGAGCCGATGAGGATCACCAGACCCGCGCCGATGCCGAGCCAGGTACGACGGCCGAGACCTGGCTCGGTCCCCGGAACACTCGTCATGCTGGACGTGGTGCTCTCGGCCACGGCGTCGGCCGGGCGAGGCCCACTTCCTCCCTTCGGGGTCGTGCTCATCGGGTGGGTCAGGAGGCCGGCACCGGCCGCGGCCTCCCGCCCGAGAACGCCCCCATGCCGTACAGCAGTGGGTTTCCAGGACCGGCCTGTACGTTCATCACCCGGCCGAAGAGCACCGCGTGGTCGCCCACGATCAATGTCTCGGTCACCTGGCACTCGGCCACCGCGAAGGCGTCCTCGACCAGCCAGGGCAGCCCGGTGAGCGCGGTTCGCCGCCAGGCGACCTGGTCGAAGCGGTCGGATTTCGGCGAGGCGAAGAGTTCCGCCGTGCTCTGGGCGCCCTCGTCGAGCAGGTTCACCGTGAACTCTCCCCGGCCGCTGACCGCGGCCAGCGTCCCGCTTCGGATGTCCAGGCAGACCAGCAGCGTCGG